>NZ_JBXCIY010000016.1:0-108354 GCF_056786395.1 Paenibacillus sp. Y951
CAATTGATAATAGATGATATAAATAATGATCAGAAGGATGAAATAATAATCATACTTACAAAATCATATGGATCAGGACTACATCAACAAGAAATTCATATCCTTAACAAAGATAATTTGAGTGATTTTGCAATTGAAGATGCTGAAAAATTTATTAAGAATAATGAAAAATCAGACATTGTTCATGTAGATGGAAAAGTTAAAGTAGCACTAAGCATTGGTAAGGAGAGCTTCGAAAAAAGTTATGATGAATCAATTGTGGAACAATGGAATGAAGAAATTGGATTTGGGGCTATAATCGAATACGAGGTAATAAACCAAAAACTTATAGCTATATTGGCAGGGAGTATATCTCCTGTTGAATATGCTCTATCAGTAAAGTTAACATATAATGATGAACTGAAAATACAAGAAGTTAAGATAGAAAGTGAATAAAGGATAAGTGGTTAAAGATGGGAAATCAGCTTCAAGCTCAATTAAAGGTAAGGTTAATAGAACTTTATGTTAATACGTAGTTACGAAGGGTGGGACGAAAACTGAACAAAACTAAAAAAACTATGATTCTGATTCTTTTGGTTATTTTAATAGGACTAATCGTTACTCCTTATATATATATTCAAATAAATAAAAATCTTTATGATAACAGAGTAACGAATTATCTTATTGAAGAAAAAGGTTACAAAGCGGAGGAAATACAGTCTGTTAAGGGAGTATGGGGAATTAAACTACCTGCTTTTTATGCTGTAGTTGTTTTTAATGATGAACCCTTTGTTGAATATATCTATTTTGCACACAATGCTGTACATCAATTTGAATACAGACTTTCAGATGAGGGAAACCAAAAAAGGATTACCGAAGCTGATTTGAAGCATTACGTGCCCAATTAACAAAACTTCTTATATCATAGTTTCAAAGAAAGATTAAAGACTTACCTCTACTTATTTCCCTGAAGATTGATTCAACTAACGGGACACGGCAATGCAGGCGTTTATATGAAACAGCTCTTGAAGCAACGGGAAGATTAACGCAACTTTATATAAGCAAAGACGTCTTGTTATGAAAGGGGTTGAAACGGAGATGACTATGAGAAAGAAACTTAATACCTATTCCATTTTTTTCTCAATATTATGTTGGGTAAGTTTCTATCTATCGGGATTCACTTCTGGCTTTCCTATTAACGGCCATATAATAACACTTTGGATGTCTATATTTTCCTTATTTATAAGTGTCTACGGACTTGGTGGTATTAGTAATTGGAAATCAGCATCAAGCTCGCTTATCTCTATTCTTTTAAGTGGATTATTGGTAGTTTTAGAATTACTTCTGTGGGTATTTTCAAAGTTTGTATCATTAAGCTAAGTGTAGGATAGTTTAATGACATCATCGAATACCTAATGTCACGGCAATATGACTGGGGGATATAATTTCAATGGACAACTTTATAATATATTGGAGAATGTTCAGCAAGTACCTTCCTTTTGTTTTGATTACATTGATCACTATTTCTATTGTGTTTGCTTTTATTTATTACAGAAGAAAAAAGAGTGGAGATCAAATAAATGCTATTAGAACGACAATGAGTGAATTGGCTATTTCATTCGTTATGATAGGCATACTGTTTGTATCACTCCTACCATCGAACAGCTATCTAACTTTTCAATACAGCATTAAAGTACACTTAATTCCTCTACTAACAGGGGATCTGGAGTATCTAATCAATGTAGGCATGTATCTTATTTTTATTTTTTTCGTGACATCACACAGGAAATCCAAAAACTTAAATCCAATTTTATTTGGCATGATATTTTCATTATTTATTGAGATCATACAATTTTTATTGCCAATGGGTAGAATTGCAAGTGTTACAGACGTTATATTGAATTCAATGGGATCAATAATAGGATTCTGCATCGCAAAAACAATAATGTATGGAATCAAGATAGAGTCAAATCTACGTCCGATAAATGAGTGAAATTACGGGAGTAACTAAAAGAGGTAGCTTAGTTAGCAATGTGTTACGCTAACTGGCAGTTTAGAGCAATAAAAATAAAAAAATTTAGTTTATTTTGTATATACATTTATGATAATGTATAAATACACAAAATTTAGAGGGGGGAATTGTATGTACATACCAAAATCATTTGAAGTGAATGAAAAGGAAAAACTATACGAATTAATTGAGAATAACAGCTTTGCAATTTTATTCTCTAAAAAAGGGGATAAACCATCTGCAACTCATCTCCCATTGCTATTGGATAGAAATGAGGGCTACTTATATGGTCATATGGCAAAAGCGAATTCTCATTGGGAGAACATTGAGAGTGAAGTTTTAGTTGTTTTTTCTGGTGTACATTCATACATTTCTCCTTCATGGTATGAAACGCCTCAATCTGTACCAACTTGGAATTATGTTGCTGTCCACGTCTATGGGAATCTTGAGCTAATTGAAGACGACAAAAGATTAATAAAAATATTAGATGATTCGGTAAGTTATTATGAATCAGGAAAGCCTAATCCTTGGGATATGAGCAAGGCAGACTCTAATTTCATTGATAGCCTATCAAAAAGTATTGTTGGATTTAAAATTCAAATAACAAATATAGAAGGTAAATGGAAGTTGAGTCAGAATCATTCCGAGGAACGACAAGAACGTGTGATAAATGCATTAGAATTGCAGGAAGATTACAATTCAATGCAGATTGCAAAGTTAATGAGGGAGAATTTAATGAAACATTCTCAATAGATATTTTCTAATTTATTCATTTAATATACGAAATTAAATTGTTATTAGATAACATTATTTATTACACTAACGGAGTACGATAGTTCAAAAGGTACGTAGATTAAAACCTCTACTTAGAAGCAAACTAGATTAATAGTTTCTAAAGGGAGGTTTTGTTATGAACTTGAGTGAGTTGTGGCGGTTGTACGAGGCTGATAAACGTATTCAAGAATTTAGTCCGAAAACATTAAAAGCTTATGTCCTCCAGCACAAAATGCTGATGTTGGAACTTGGCGATATCGAAATATCAGAGATCACGTTAACAATGCTGAAGGAGTACTTGGCCAAACAAGCAGATCGATTAAAGCCTAGTAGCCTAGGGCATCGAATTCGGTTTGTTCGTTCCCTTTTTCGCTACGCTTATGAGGAGACGTACCTGACTTCGAATCCCTCTCTAAAATTAAGAGAACCAAAACTGGATAAACGTATTCCTAAATTTTTGATCGAGGAAGAAGTTATTCACTTAAAGATCTCTTGTCAGTCACTTAGGGAACGAGCTCTTCTTGAGTTTCTTTACTGTTCCGGCTGCCGAGTTGGTGAAGTGGAGAAGATAAACATCGAGGATCTCAACTGGGAAAACTGCTCTGTAATAGTTAATGGCAAAGGGTCAAAGCAGAGAGAAGTTTACTTTACGACAGAGTGCAAAGTATGGTTAAAGAAGTATCTTGCTAGCCGTACTGACACCTGTAAAGCCTTATTCGTAACCGATACACATCCGACTAAAAGAATGGCTATTCCTACGATCAGGTGGGCTTTGAAACGGCTGGCAGATCGGGGAGAAATCAAAGCAAATGTTATATCCCCATCGATTTAGACATACTTATGCGTGCCAACTACTTGATAACGGTGCACCATTGGATTTCATCCAAGGTATGCTGGGGCATGAAAAAGCATCAACCACGCAAATCTATGCTCAGCTCCGTGGTGAGCGCCGGAGAGAACTTTATCGGCGATTTTTTTAGCATGAATTAGCGGTGGACTCGCCTTTAGTGATCCGTCGCTATTCAACGAAAGGGCAGGATACTTGAAAATTTCAATGATAAATGTGGTAATATATGTATGATAAGGAGGTAATATTTTGCTTGGTATCATGATTATTTCACTCACTGTTATATTTTTAGCTTTGTTAATATTTGGACTTATACTATGTAGAAAACATTCCTTTACGACAGGCTTTTATTTCTTTCTCATCTTAATTGTCCATCAGATTTTATCTTATATTTATCCCCCTTTCATTAGTAAATTAATTGATTCATTGGTTGTAGGTAATACTCCCCCGCCAATGAGTATGACTATTGGCGAATTTTTAGCTTGGTTATCTCTACTTCCTAAAATTATAGAAGTTATTGCTTTTTGCTTTTTAGTTGTTGGACTATATCGAATGTGGAAATCTAAGACCATCAAGTCATGATCATCGCAGTTTATTCCGCTAACGTGGAACGATAGTTCAATGCTATCAAGACAGTCTTTTCTTAACTAACTGGCAGGTTTTGTAATTACACATGTGTATATATTTAGTTTATATTGGTAATATAAAAAAACATATTTTGTTGTTGGGGACAAGAAAAGGAGAAATTCAATGGTTCAATCACTCATCTTTGATATGGATGGAACACTTTTTGAAACAGATAAGATTTTAGAAATATCACTTGAAGATGCTTTTAATCATTTGAGGTTACTAAATGAATGGGATAAAGAAACTCCTATTGATAAATACCGTGAAATAATGGGTGTACCTTTGCCGAAAGTATGGGAAGCTTTGTTACCCAATCATTCCATTGAAGTAAGAGAGCGAACTGATGCTTATTTTCTGGAAAGATTAATTGAAAATATAAGAAGTGGGAAAGGTGCTTTATATCCTAACGTAAAGGAAGTTTTCAGTTATTTAACTGAGAATAATTGTTCAATTTACATAGCAAGTAATGGCTTAACAGAATATTTAAAAGCGATTGTTAATCACTATAATTTGGATAATTGGATTACTGAAACATTTAGTATCCAGCAGATTGAATCGTTGAATAAATCAGATTTAGTAAAGACTATAGTAGAAAAGTATGGTATTACCAATGGAGTAGTGGTAGGAGATCGCCTTTCAGATATAAATGCGGCTAAAGATAATGGTTTAGTTGCAATAGGATGTAATTTTGATTTTGCACAAGAAGATGAACTTTCTCAGGCTGATATAGTTATAGATGACTTAATTGAACTAAAAACAATAGTATCAAAGTTAAAGGATTAAGCTAACGGAGAACGATAGTTAAATTATATTAAGGCAACCGTACGGTAGTATTTTCTCGATTAACGGTCAGGTTAATTCGAACTTACAATATAATCAAACTATAGGTAGTATATATGAGAAAAAGAATAAGAGGTGATTGTCATGAAGTTTGAATATACTGTCCTGGGAAAGCGGGATGATATATACGGTGTTAGATACATTTTGGATGAAAAAGAGCATCTTCCAAAATACAATGATATCTCCCTCATAAGAGTTTTAAATATTCTTGGAGATCAAGGATGGGAACTGGTAGTCAAAGAAAGCCGAAGTACGTATATTCTAAAGCGTCAGCTGAAATAGAAAATCCTTGAATTTTCAGTTTTTACATATCCATTTGTTATTAAACGGGCATCGCTTGTTTACTTGAACGGACGCTATTTGAAGGCAAGTAAACGATCGTAGAGGTTGATTGTGAGGAATACCTTTATGAAATCGGGGACGTATTATGAGTGAAATAGAAGAAGTGCTACCAGGTGGGAATGTGAACAAGGTTGTTCGAGTAGGCGATACGATACGCCGTAGTGCTAACAACAATCCGTATGTAAATGATCTTTTGCTTTATTTGGAAAAAAGCAGATTCTACAATGCCCCACGTTTTCTCGGCATGGATGAACAGGGGCGCGAAATGTTTACTTTTATCCCAGGTGAGGTTCCTGGAAATGACTATCCGGATATAGCACCTTACATGTGGTCGGATGCTTCGCTTATAGAAATAGCGAAATTACAGAGACATTTTCACGATGCAACACGAGGGTTTGCTTCCAAAGCAATACCAAAAAACGCTTATCCAGATCCATCAATAAATGAAGTCGTTTGTCATAACGACGCGGCGCCGTATAATATCGTCTTTAGAGACCAGAACCCAATTGCGCTCATCGATTTTGACATGGCAAGTCCGGGCCCTCGTATTTGGGATATCGCGTATACACTGTACACAACCGTTCCGCTTGCCAGTTTCGAGCCGGCTGCACCCGATGCGGCAACGATGCCCTATAGTCCCGATCTACATGTTGGAAATCGGCGTCGTCGGATTGCTCTGTTTTTCGAAAATTATGGTATGGAAGCCCCGGATAACCTAAAGCAGTGGGTTATTGAGCGCCTTCAAGCTATGTGTACAACCCTTTCGCAAGGCGCAGCTAATGGGGAGGAAGCTTTTGTGAAAATGATTGAAGAGGGTCATTTATCGCATTATGAGCAGGAAATTAAGTTTTTGACTTTGCATTTCGACGATTGGACTATATATCCAGGTTAATATATAGTGAGCAATCATTGAACTAACTAAGAACGATAGCTTAATAACTATAAGAAGGCAGCCGGATAGTGCAGACGGCTGCCTTTGTTCAACTAACGAGCAGCTTTGTTCGAATAGGGGTCGCCTCACGAAACGGTAAAAATCGTACGTTAATTGAATATGGACACAAAAATAGCCATCATAAGGATCTTGCTGTCAAAAAAATTACTGAACCTTTTTCCTCGTGAGAGCGAATTAAGGGTTGTAACACGTCAGGGAGGGGCCCCCATGAATGATAAAGAGTTACTTCCGTGGCTTGAAAAAGCAACATTGGGCGATGAGTCGGCCTTTCAGCTTGTCTATCAGGCGACTCACCAAGACGTCTATCGGACGGTTGCTTTTCTTGTCTACAACAAACAGGATATTGACGATATCGTGAATGAAATTTACATGCGCATATGGCGGTCGTTTCACACGTACGACCCGAACCGGCCGTTCCGGTATTGGTTGCACGGGATCACTGTACGCCAAGTCCAGGATTGGAAAAGAAAGACCTGGCGGCGAATTCGCCTCTTTGAACGAAACCGCCAGATGACTTGCGAACAGTTTGAGTGGACGGAAAAAACTGTCCTGCAGTCCGAAATGCAGCATGAACTGTTCAGCCTTGTCCGCCAGTTGTCGTACAAACTACGTGTGGTCGTCATCCTGCGCTATTTTCACGACTATGCTCTGGTAGAAATCGCAGATATGCTGCAGATCCCCGTAGGCACAGTGAAATCCAGGCATCATTTGGCACTGAAAGAACTCCGAAAACGTTGCGAAATGACGGGAGGAGACGTGTATGTCTTTTGACGAGGAATTACGTGAAGAACTACGCCAGGCGGCAGATTCGATGCACTGCCCACCCGATTTGTATGGACGTGTCCGACAGTCCTATCAACACTATGTAAACGAAAAGAGAGGTAGATCTCCTATGAAAAAACGCATGCTAGCAGGCATTATCGCACTAGCAATCCTGATTCCGACTGCCGTATTTGCTGCTTCTTATCTGGCCGATGATATTTTCGGATCTTCTGCGACCATTGAACAGCACGGTGGTACACAGGAAGGTTATCAAGAGATTGAAGGAATGCTTAAGGAAGTAAAAGGCAAGCTCACGGAAGACGAATTCAAGGAGTACATGGAGTTAACCAAGCAGTTAATGCAATTAAAGCTGAAGATCACCGATGAAAATGGAGTCAAACATGAGGAGAAGTTGACCAAAGAAGAGCAGCAGCAGTTTGAACAGCTCGCATCCAGACTAGCCCCTTACTTAGAGAAGATAAACGGAACTGCCAAACCGTAATAAAATGAAGCAGGGACCCATCCGATCTGGATTGGGTCCCTTTTTCTTTTGTTGAAATAAATGGAAGTTTAGTGTAACTATACTTCAAGTTAATCCCTTATTTAGTTAGAACGGGTTTCAAAAGATAGTACCGATATTCCTATTTCAATCTGGTAAGGAAACATATTACAAATTTTTACGTCTATAGTAAGGAAGGTCAGAAATTAAAAGCTCTTCGGGAGGGACATGAAAATGCTGAATAAGTTATTAATACCTTTACTTGTATGCATCACATTAATACTTGCTGCTTGCAGCAATAAACCTTATGGACATTACGAAGATAATAAAATGATTGGGAATATTAAACTGGTGGAACCAGAAAATAACTTGGTTGAAGTGGATATTTCTGAATGGGATAAAAGAGATGTTAGAGGTAACGTCAACGATTACGGCGTGTCTATTAGGGTTAAAGTAACGGATGATTTGATTATTAAGAAAGAAGATGGGTCCATATCCAATATTAATTCATTAAAAATCGGACAAAAAGTACTTCTCAACCCACCAAAAGGGAGTGATGAAGGCGTCACATATGAAGCAAAGGAAATTATTTTGATGGAAATGTCATACAAGGAGAAGTATAAACGATTATTGTCCAACCAAGAAGGGAGGTATCTGACAACCGTATTTGTTAAAGAAGGAGACTCATTGCCATCAACAACGGAAGATACACTGATGGGTCTTCTATCCCAAAGTCCAATAAACTTCGGAGTTTATCAAGAGGACTATGTTGTTGATTATAAGCAGGAATTGAATATTGAAAACTTCCCTGTCATGCTTGTCTTTGACGTAAATGGATTAGTCTATAAAACGTATGATGTGGATGAATTGGTAGCTTTTTTTAATGATCAAAAACATTAAAGTAACGGAGAATTATAATGGAGGGGCTTGGAACATGAAAGTTGTTTTCATTAAACGCTTTTTAATAGTAGTAGCAATTTTTTTCGGTTGGTTTGTTATTCACACTACTTTCGTCATAATAGATGGGTTAAATGATGAATTGAAATCTGTTGATGTAGCTGTAGTATTAGGCAATAAAGTAGAAACTAATGGACAGCCATCTGAGCGGTTAAAAGCAAGATTAGATAAGTCCGTAGAACTTTATGATGAAGGATATTATACTTTTATCGTTGTAAGTGGTGGTATTGGTAAGGAAGGCTTCGATGAGGCAAAGGTTATGAAATCTTACTTAATAGATAAAGGGATAGCGGAAGATAAAATTATAGAGGATAATAATGGGTACAATTCCTATATGACCGCCCAAAATACCGGTAAAATTATGGATGAATTAGAATTAGACTCCGTTATGGTTATTACCCAATATTTTCATGTATCTAGGACAAAATTAGCGTTTAGCAAAATGGATATTAAAGAAGTGTATTCAGCTCATGCTAAAATTTTTGAGCTTAGAGATATTTACTCAATAATACGAGAATTCCCAGCGTATTATAAATATCTCTTTGAATAAAGTTACAAAATTTTCGCAGTAGTATCCTCTAGGTATAGCGACTCCTATTTTTCTAACTGATTAGAAAAATAGGGGGTTTGCAACGATAAAATCTATTTAATTTTTGAACCACTTCTATTAATGGTTGTAGAGTCAATTAATAAAAAGATAATGGCTACAATTACGTAAACATAACTATATCTACTTAGTATGGTTTCTAGCATCGCACATAAAACTCCAAGTGCTAGAAAAACAATAGACCGTAACCAAAAATTGATTTTGAAATTTTCCATAACTAAGGAAGGTATTGCAAAAAAAACAACTAGAATAGGATATAGCATAAATAGCGACCCAAAAACAAAAACAATAATTGAATCTTCGGAAGATAGAGATAATACTGAGTATATATCCTCATCATTGTCTAAAAAGAATACGAACGCCATTGAAAAGAAAGAAAGGAACAATAAACTTAAAAACGGATGAAGTATAAAATATAGGATTTTTTTAGCTTTCATTATCGACCTCTTTGACAAAAATATTACTTGGAAATTAACTAATACATAATATTGTAGACGTAAATTCGAGATAATTTGTTTCACTAAAGATCACTCTCTTAATGCTCATTAATCGTTTCTTTCAATGTAGCGATAAACGCTTGAGCTGCCTTCGATAAATATCTTCCTTTACGACTTGCGATTACGAGAGTTCGTGTTGGATGTGACTTTAGCTTAAGGTATATTGGCGTGTAATCAGAAAGTGAATTACGAGTTAACATATTCGGAACAAAAGCGATGCCCATCTCACCGGCAACAAGCGATTGTACTGTATCGATATTTGTGCTTTCAAATACAATTCGCGGGGTGAATCCAACCGCTTCACACAGTTCTAATGTGATTTGACGGAAGCCTTGACCACGCTTCAATGCAATAAATGGTTCATCTTTTAATTCAATAATATCTATAGGGTCTGTGCAACCTGCTAATCGATGGTTCTTCGGTACTGCGACGCAGATTTCTTCTTCCATATAAGGCTCGCACGAAAGGGTTACGTCAATTAGCGGTAAGCTTAGTAGGCTTAGATCTGTCCCACCACTAGCTGTTAATTGCTCGAGCTTTGCCGTAGTTTCCTCTACAAGTACAACTTCGATTTGCGGATATTGTGCTCCAAATCTAGGAAGTACAAGCGGCAGGATATGTGCTCCTGTAATTGGTAAAGTACCAACGACGAGTTTACCTTTACGCATTTGAGCCATATCATCCATTTCTTGACGGAGCTGCTCGACCGCATCGAGAATATGCTGTGCTTTTTCGACGAACACTTGCCCAGCCTCCGTCGGTTCTACAGAATTAGTCGTTCTGCGAAATAACATCACATTCAATTCCTGCTCCAACTTTGATAATTGCTGACTTAGTGAAGGTTGAGCTATATGAAGTTTCTCCGCTGCCCGTGAGAAGTTTTTATCCTTGGCTATTTGTATAACATAGCTTAATTGTCTTAATTCCATAATTCTACCTACCTTCTATATAATAATGACTTATTATCACTACTCATAGCTACGATGCAAAATAGTAGCTTACCCCAACATAGACCGTAAAAATACTGTCTATGTAGCAAAAATCCGCCTAAAACCCCTAATAGACCGTAAAAATACTGTCTATGTAGCAAAAATCCGCCTAAAACCCCTAATAGACCGTAAAAATACTGTCTATGGAGCACAAAGTCGCCAGAAACACCTCATAGACCGTAAAAATACTGTCTATGTAGCACAAAGCCGCCAGAAACACCTCATAGACCGTAAAAATACTGTCTATGTAGCACAAAGTCGCCAGAAACACCTCATAGACCGTAAAAATACTGTCTATGGAGCACAAAGTCGCCAGAAACACCTCATAGACCGTAAAAATACTGTCTATGGAGCACAAAGTCGCCAGAAACACCTCATAGACCGCAAAAATACTGTCTATGGAGCACAAAACACACTGAAACCCCTCATAGACTGCAAAAATACTGTCTATGGAGCACAAAGTCGCCAGAAACACCTCATAGACTGCAAAAATACTGTCTATGAAGCACAAAGTCGCCAGAAACACCTCATAGACCGTAAAAATACTGTCTATGGAGCACAAAGTCGCCAAAAACACCTCATAGACCGTAAAAATACTGTCTATGGAGCATAAAGCCGTCAGAAAACCCCTAATAGACCGTAAAAATACTGTCTATGGAGCACAAAGTCGCCAGAAACACCTCATAGACCGTAAAAATACTGTCTATGGAGCACAAAGTCGCCAGAAACACCTCATAGACCGTAAAAATACTGTCTATGGAGCACAAAGCCGTCAGAAAACCCCTAATAGACCGTAAAAATACTGTCTATGGAGCATAAAGTCGCCAGAAACACCTCATAGACTGCAAAAATACTGTCTATGAAGCACAAAGTCGCCAGAAATCTCTCATAGACCGCAAAAATACTGTTTATGAAGGGAATGAACCGGTACTCTGAGTGAATTAAGCGAAAAAGTAACATTGCTATGTATCTTTTCTACTACGCTATAGCGATTAGTTCACGGAGTAGTCCGCGATCGCGCCATAGCGATCAGATCTCTGAGCGGTCTCCGATCGTCATAGCGATTTGTTCACGCAGTGATCGCCGATCGCCACAACAATCAGCTCTCTGAGCGATCTCCAACTGAGAAGGATTATCAAAATCAATAAAAGATACTACTTCTATAGGTTAATCCTATAAAGGTTATAGATATTATATCTTAGAATAATGAAAAAAGACATGATATGATTATATTAATAAAAAAATGCGTTGCACGGCAATGCTATACAATCGATAGAGGTGATTATAATGGCGAAAAAAACAATGTTCGAGAAAATTTGGGAAAATCACGTCATTCATCAAGAAGAGGGCAAACCAAGTGTAATTTATATCGACCTACATCTTGTTCATGAAGTAACTTCTCCACAAGCATTTGAAGGTCTTCGTTTGTCTGGACGTCAAGTTCGTCGTCCTGAACGTACGTTTGCAACAATGGATCATAACGTTCCGACACAAGATCGTTTTAACATTAAAGATCCAATTTCTAAGCAACAAATCGATACACTTACTCAAAACTGTAAAGATTTCGGCGTTAAGTTGTATGATCTTGATAGTCTTGACCAAGGTGTTGTTCACGTAATGGGACCTGAGTTAGGATTAACTGCTCCAGGTAAAACAATTGTTTGTGGTGACTCTCATACTTCTACTCATGGTGCTTTCGGTGCGCTTGCATTCGGTATCGGTACTTCAGAAGTTGAACATGTTATGGCAACTCAATGTTTACAACAATCTAAAGCAAAAACAATGGAAATTCGTTTCAATGGTAAACGTAAACCAGGCGTAACAGCAAAAGATTTAATTCTTGGCGTTATCGCTCAATATGGTACTGACTTTGCAACTGGTTATGTTGTTGAATATACTGGTGAAGCAATCCGTAGCTTATCTATGGAAGAGCGTATGACTGTTTGTAATATGTCAATCGAAGCTGGTGCTCGTGCAGGCATGATCGCACCTGATGAAACGACTTTCAACTATCTACGTGGTCGTCAGCATGTTCCTACTGAATATGATGCAGCGGTAGAAATTTGGAAAGAACTTGTAACTGATGAAGGCGCTGAGTTTGATACAACGGTTGATTTCGATGTAGATTCTCTAATCCCGCAAGTAACTTGGGGAACTAGCCCAGGTATGGGTACAAACATTGAAGCATCGGTACCTAACCCTGCTGACATGGCAACAGAAAATGAACGTAAAGCCGCTGAAGCAGCTCTAGAATATATGGATTTGAAACCAGGTACGCCAATGACTGAAATTGAAATCGATTATGTATTTATCGGTTCTTGTACAAATGGTCGTATCGAAGATTTACGTGCTGCTGCTGAAATCGCTCGCGGATACAAAGTGTCTGAAAAAGTTACAGCTATCGTTGTTCCAGGTTCAGGTCGCGTTAAGATTCAAGCAGAAGAAGAAGGTCTTGATATAATCTTTACAGAAGCTGGATTTGAATGGCGTGAAGCTGGTTGCTCTATGTGTCTTGCAATGAACCCAGACGTATTACAACCAGGTCAACGTTGTGCTTCAACTTCTAACCGTAACTTCGAAGGTCGTCAAGGTCGTGGTGGTAGAACGCATCTAGTGTCTCCAGCAATGGCAGCTGCGGCAGCAATCGAAGGTCGTTTCACAGATGTTCGTAACTGGGAAGTTAAACAACCAGTAGCTAACTAATTGGAGATAAGAAAGGGGTAACCATCATGGAAAAATTTATTCAACATACAGGAATTGTAGCTCCAGTTGACCGCGTTAACGTCGATACGGATGCAATCATTCCAAAACAGTTTTTGAAACGTATTGAGCGTAGTGGTTTTGGTCAATTTCTATTCTACGAATGGCGTTTTGACGAAGAAGGTAATGTAAATCCTGAATTCGAGCCGAACAAACCACGTTATGAAGGTGCATCTGTACTTATTTCTCGTGCTAACTTCGGTTGTGGATCTTCTCGTGAGCATGCTCCATGGGCAATTCTTGACTATGGTTATAAAGTAGTTATCGCACCATCTTATGCCGATATCTTCTTTAATAACTGTTTCAAAAATGGGATTCTACCTATTAAACTTAGCGAAGAGCAAGTGGAAGATTTATTCCAGCGTACTGCTAAGTATGATGGCTACCAATTAAGTGTTGATCTTGAGAGCAAGAAGTTGACTGATAACTATGGTCTTGATATTACTATTGATATCGATGAGCACCGTCGTCAATTTTTACTGCAAGGTCTTGATGATATCGGTCTTACGCTTCAACATGTTGATGCAATTACAGCATACGAAGAAAAACGCGCTCAAGGCATCGTATAATATACGATTTGCAGACACCGATTGGCAACTTATTGCTAATCGGTGTCTTTTTTTATTTTAGTAGATACATATGGAAAAAATAGAGATATAATGGTAGATAAGAGAGTTGATCGTTTAATATTGTTGCCATGCGCAACTTTTTCGGACAAGTTACGTCTAAATTGGTGATGGGTTGACAGCATATGAGATTGAAGAAATGATCATCGAGGTGGGAAATGAAAAAAGTTGTTAGTAGTTTTATCGTTGTATTGAGTTGCTTCTTACTGTTTGGAATTGTAGGTAATGTATCTGCAGCAATCGTTCCGAAAATATTTGTTGACGGGAATCAATTGCATAGTGACGTTGATCCGTTTATTACAAAAGGTACAACACTTGTCCCGCTAGCTGTATTATCAACTGGACTCGGATATACAGTGAAATGGGACCAGGCATTAAAACAAGCTACTGTGCAAGATGATGACATTAATATCGTGTTAACGATTGGTCAGAAAATCGGCATGGTTAACAATGAAAGCTATGAATTAGCTTTGGCGCCTATTGTGGTTAAGGGACGCACGATGGTACCTTTACGGTTTGTAACGGAAATTTTAGGGTTTAAGCTAGAGTGGAAACAAGTTGAGCAAGAAATTTATTTGACTAGTCCAGTGAAAGTACCCGAAATCATCGAACCGACGACACCTGCAGTACAAACAGGGACGGTAACTGGAATAACGGTGGATGCAGATTCTACTATTCACATTAATTATTCAGGTTCAATGAATGAGCCTACTACAATGCTATTGAGCTCTCCTGATCGGCTTGTTGTTGATTTATCAGATACAGGCTATACATACGACTTATCTAATAGTTTCATTAAAGGTCAGGCTGAGGTTACTTTAGATGGATTTGAGAATATTACAGGGTATCGATATTCAATATTTAGTAATAATCCTCTAACTGCAAGATTTGTTATTCTATTAAATGAGACTCCAAATTACGAAATTGTGAAGACTGATACGGAAGTGAAGATTTTGTTTGGTGAAATGGTCGAAACGGAGCCGCCGTTAACGACACCACCAGTAACGGAAAATGGGGATAATCAAGGTAAAGATGTTTATCATGTCGTGCTTGATGCTGGTCACGGCAATGGCGATCCAGGATCAGTAAATAGCAAATTAGGACTGTTTGAGAAAACCTTTAATCTGAGTTCCGTGTTGAAAATTAAAGATGAGCTTGAAAAAAATCCGAAAATAGTTGTTCATCTAACAAGATCAGATGATACATACTTAGAATTAACGGAACGTGTTGCATTTGCTGAAAATATACCAGGATTAGGTGGAAAAGCAGATATATTCATTTCTGTTCATGCGAATAGCTTTACGAAAAGTGATGCCAATGGTACGGAAACATATTATAGTAACGCTAATAGTAAGACACTTGCAGAAACGATACATCCGCATGTTGTCGCAGCAGTTGGCTTGAAGGATCGTGGTGTGAAGACCGCTGGCTTCAAAGTTATAAAAGCTACAACAATGCCGGCGATACTATTAGAAGTAGGCTATATGAGTAATGCTGGTGATATTAAAGTACTATTTAATGAAGCGACCCAAAATAAGTTGGCTGTAGAAATAGCAGCTGGCGTGAACAAATATTTGAATCTGCAATAGAATATTTGCTGAACCGATATCATTCACTCTATAAATCTATCATTCAATAATGGTATGATAGATTTATAGCTTTGAAGTTATGTACATATATCTACAGCGATTCTGTTATTTTTGTTTACCGTTTTTCGTATTTGACAATTAGTTATGCAATATATGATATTAAATTTGAATAATAAGGTGGAATTTAATTATGCCAAAACATATTTCGTGGAAAAAAATCATGAGCGGGGCGATTGCCTTTACGCTTATAGCTGGAAGCTCGATCCCTGTATTAACTGCTAATCCGATTGCAGTAGAAGCGGCTGCAACAAATACAACAAAAGCAACTGGAATTACACCATTTGTAGATATTCCTGTTGGCTTGTATGCTGAGAAGCATATTTATCGTCTGTCGCTACAACAAATTGTTAAAGGTTATCAAGATAAAAAAACAGGTACATTTACCTTCCAATACAATAATACAATTTCACAAGAAGAAGCTGTTATTATGGCCATTCGTTTTTCAGGATTGGTGAATGAGCTTAATACGACAGATATGATTATTTTTGATGAGAAGTTTATTGTCAAAGAAGATTATAAGCCATACGTAGCGCTAGCTTTCGAAAAAGGATTACTTGATCGTGAGCTGGAATATGAGCTTGCAGCTGCAGATACTGCAAATAAATGGGGTTCAAAAGCAGCAAGTCGTGAATGGGTTACCAAACTAATTATTAAAGCGCTAGGTGCACAGCAGAAAGCAGATGAACTTGCTAATAGTGCGACAACATTTACAGATAATAACAAAATAGATAGTAAATATATTGGTTATGTGAATGCAGCGGTTGAATTAGGTCTTATTAAAGGACTGACTTCAACAACATTTGGACCTACGTCACCTATTAACCGTGCAAGCTTTGCAACGATTCTAAGTCGTGCGCAAAAGGATTTCCCGATTGAAGTGGAAGGTCAGCATTATGGTATTCTAACAGCGATTACCGACAAGTCGATTACGATCTATGAGAATGATGTTGAGACAACTTATGCAACAGATGCAACAACAGGATATTACGAGACGGATAATGATTTTGCAATCGATCGTAAAGATCTAACACAGTACGGAGAAGTAGCTGTCTTTGTGTCAGGTGGAAACGCTAAGTTTATTGAAGCACAAGGTAAAGAAACGTATGTGGAGAGTATTACGACAACAGTTGGTATAGTGAATATTGAGAAAAAAACGATCTATGTATATATTGACAAAGATGCAGTTCCTATTATTTACAATGATAATGTGAAAATATTGAATGCTAAAGGTGAAGCTATTCCAGTAAACACAATTAAACAAAACGACAACATTACGATTTTGCGCGATACATTCCGTGAAAATTCGATTCCGATTTCGATTACGTTGAACGAATCTGAAAAAGTATCCTCTGTTGTAACAGGTACTATGTACAATTTAGATAAGAAAACAATTACAGTGGAAACAGATAAAGGATTTGTAGTTAAATTACTTGCTCCAAAAGTAGCAGTTTCCATTCCGTTTGTTAATAATGCTACTATGTCTGATCTAATTAAAGAAGTTGACCTAGTGACGATTAAGTTGAATGACAAGGATGAAGTTATTAGTATCGTTGTATCTGAGCGTAATATGAATACGATGTATGCTCCTAATATTGTTAACTTTGATGAATCGAATAAATTAATTACAGTGACAGATTCCGAAGGGGATAATGCGCAAGCAATTTACTTAACCGATGGCACTCGCTATATGATGGATGGCATAATAGTAGATTACAAGACGATTACAAGCTTCGTAGATGGCTGGCCTAATATTGTCCTTCGTTATGCAGAGCAAAATGGTAAAAAGGTTGCCATCTATTATAATTTGGTTTCAGAGTATGAAGGTGAGCTAGTGCTGTTGAATGAGACAGACAAAATTGTAACTTTCAGCTTGCCGGATGGTTCCTTAGTTGAAATGGATTATACTGGTGCTGATATTGATAGTTTGACGAATACATCGCATACATTCCTGAACATGAAGGCTGGTACGAAGCTAACATTTGGATTGTCTTCATCTGATGCAAGAGTCACTTCTTTCAATATGCATGAAACGCATCAATTAACAGTGCAATCTATTACACAATTAACGAAAGAAATTAAGTTCAAAGATAGTAAAGGTGACAATTATTTCGTTCTATTCGAAGAAGCGAAATTTGTGAAAGCCGATGGCTCTCCTGCAACGATTAACGATCTTGTAACTGGAAAAACAGTATTAGTAATGTTTGCTGGAAGCCGAATTTCAACGATTACTATTCCATAAAAACGACAGTATACGTAACTTTTTGTGAAAACTGCCCGAAAAGGGCAGTTTTTTTTGTAATATAAGAAATTGTTACTTGCACAGTGTAGATTTTTTCGCTACACTTTGAACGATGGTTAAGAAGTGGAGGCAAACGAATGAATGGAAAGCAAAAAATGAGGCATGTGTTAGACATATTAGCTGATATGTTTCCTGATGCTCATTGTGAACTTATTCACAGCAATCCATTTGAATTAACGATTGCTGTACTGCTTTCAGCGCAATGTACAGATGAAACAGTGAATAAGGTGACGGTTAATTTATTTCAAAAGTATAAATCTCCAGCAGATTATTTGGCTGTGCCTCTTGAAGAACTTGAAGGAGATATCCGGAGAATTGGTTTGTTTCGAAGTAAAGCTTCTAATATACAAAAATTATGCCGTATCGTAATCGATAAGTATGAAGGCGATGTGCCAGATACTCATGAAGGTTTAATTGAATTACCTGGGGTTGGACGTAAGACGGCTAATGTTGTGATGTCTAACGCGTTTGGCGTTCCTGCCATTGCTGTTGATACTCATGTTGATCGTGTCTCCAAACGTTTAGGTTTTGCCAAACAAGACGATACCGTATTAGAAGTGGAACATAAGCTGATGAAGCTAGTACCGCGAGAGGAATGGACCCTTACACATCACCGTTTAATCTTTTTTGGCCGCTATCATTGCAAAGCGCAAAATCCGCAATGTGCAGTCTGTCCTTTGATTGAGTTGTGCAAAGAAGGAAAGAAGCGTATGAAAGTCACTGAAACAACTAAAGCTAAGTTAAAAACTAATGCTAATGTAAAAACTAAACTAAAGTAATGAGGATGATTAACAAATGAAATGCATTTCCGTGTACACAAACAGCTTTGAAAATTTTTCTGATATTTATGAGCAAGTTCTAGAATCACCACCCGGGGACAATGAAGATATTGTAGTTGATGGTATTACAGTAAGTGGATCTGGACATGTACCAACTCAGTACATTGAACGTATGCGCGCAAAACCAGAGGTTGTTGTTATGAGAGAAAAAGCTCGCGATATTATGATTCTTCAACACGGTAACGTATTTGAAATCTGCTTACCATCTGATGAAGAAGAAGTAGAAGAATATGAAGTAGAATTAGAAGTTGTTGAATAAGGAGAGACATTGATATGTCGATGGTTAGTTTACTAGAGAAGATTCAATATATCTCAAGTGAAATGACTTCACATAACGATCATATACATGCTCACAAAGCATTAGAGTTGAATAGTAAGCTGACTGAAGGTCAGCTTACTATTGCTTTATGTGGACACTTTTCTGCAGGGAAATCTACATTAGTTAATACTTTATGTGGCGCCAAATTGCTACCATCTAGCCCAATTCCGACAAGTGCGAATGTCGTAACGATTTCATATGGTAAGCAGAGTAAGGCAGAAGTAGAAGTGTGGAGTAATGGTATCACTCGATATGATGAAGTAGCAATTGAACAGTTAGAGCAGTATTGTACCGATGGTGAAAAGTTTATTTCAGTTAATATACAGTATCCAAGTCCTCTATTAAAGAAAGGACTAGTACTACTTGATACACCTGGAATTGATTCAACCGATGCGGCACATAAGCTAGCGACAGAATCTGCTTTGCATATGGCAGATGTCGTGTTCTATGTAATGGATTATAATCATGTTCAATCAGAAATTAATTTTTCCTTTGCGAAAGAGCTGAAGGAATGGAATAAGCCATTATACTTTATCGTTAATCAGATTGATAAGCACCGCGAGCAAGAATTAAGCTTCGCGTCCTATGAGCAAAGTGTAGTAGAAGCATTCCATGCATGGCATTTGGAGCCTGCTGGCATCTTGTATTTGTCATTGCGAGAACCGAATCATCCGCATCATCAATGGCATTTATTACAGCGCTTACTTGATGAATTAGCAAAACAACAATCCCATCTAAGTACATTCAGTGTCTGGTCATCGATTTTCCAGTTAGCTAAGGAGCATGGTCAGATCATAGAGGAACACTCCTCTGAGAAGCGCCACGAGCTGCTAGAGGCTATCGGAGGCGAAGATCAGCTTATTCATGTGGAAACACAATTGCAGGCGCTTAATGGAGAAATTTCAGAACTGCAAGCGCAATCAGAACAGTTTCCAATTGTGCTTCGCAAAGAAATTGAGGAAGTATTAGACAATGCGAATATTACACCTGCTGAACTACGGGATTTGGCTCATCAGTTTCTGGAGAGTCGTAAGCCAGGCTTCCGCCAAGGACTACTATTTGCCAAGGGCAAGACCGCTCAAGAGCAAGAACGCCGCTTGGCACAATTTTATGTAGAACTGAAAAAGCTCACGAATGCAGCGATTGAATGGCATCTTAAAGTACTGCTTCGTAACGCAGGTAAGAAAATCGCTTATGACGAGCAAAAGTTAGAGCAGCTTCTGCTAATGGTTGATGAGCATAGTCCTTCGGAGCAATTGCTCAATGAAAAGGTAAATCATGGAGCAGTTTTCGGTAATGAATATACGATGACGTATAGTAAAGACTTGTCCAATACGATTAAGCTTAACTATCGCCTTGTTGCACTCACTATCGTTGATCAATTGTGGGACCACTTGAAGACTAGTCATCTGACTCGAAGTAATGAGCTACATGAGCAACTGATGCAGTGGAAGGAACGGGCAGCGGCAGTAGAGCAGTATCGTTTACTTGAAGAGGAAATTTCTGAATATCAAGTGAAGCTACTGTCTAGCTTAGAGCCACCTATTCAGTCGCCTGTTCTGCCTAATCCGTCGCAGCTGCTTCTAGAAGAGGACCAACCAAGTCAAGAGGATGAATTGTTATCATTTGTTGGGCAGAAGGAGCAAGTCGATCTAAGTGAGATGTTCGCTGCTCATGATGACAACGTGGCTAACTCATTTTCTGTGGAACAACAACAATCACTACAGCATGATATTAGTGATCAGCTTAAGACGGTAGCGAAGCTCATTGCATCTGTAGAAGGTCTGGATAGTAATGCGCATGATTTATTAGTGAAAAGTGAGCGACTAACACATAATGAGTTTACGATCTCTTTGTTTGGTGCATTTAGCGCAGGTAAATCATCGCTAGCTAATGCACTAATTGGAGAAGCCGTCTTGCCCGTTAGTCCGAATCCGACTACAGCAGCGATTAACAGCTTATTACCTCCAAAAGCTGGCTTCGAGCATAATACTGCACTGATTTATATGAAATCGAAAGAACTAATGCTCGATGATATGTATTACTCATTGTCACTGCTCGGCCATACGATCCCCAAGAAAGCGAAAGAAGATGTTCAGCACCTCTTTAAGCTAATTGATAGTATTACACCTGATAGTATTCATAATGGGGGTAGAGCTCACTATAGCTTCATTAAAGCGGCAAGGCAGGGCTGGGCGGCACAAGAGCAATGGTTAGGTCAAGAGCGTAAAGTTGATCGAGATCAGTATGTGTTGTATGTTGCGGAAGAACAACGCTCATGCTATGTACAAGAAATAAAGTTCTATTATAATTGTCCTTTGACTGCAGCGGGAATTATTCTAGTGGACACTCCTGGAGCTGATTCTGTTAATGCACGTCATACTGGGGTAGCGTTCAATTATATTAAAAATACGGATGCAATTATTTTCGTAACGTATTACAATCATGCATTTTCACATGCTGATCGACAGTTTTTGAACCAACTGGGACGCGTGAAGGATCAGTTTGAACTAGATAAAATGTTCTTTGTCGTTAATGCAGCGGATCTCGCTTCGGATGGTGAAGAGCTTCAAGGTGTGTTAGATCATGTCGAGCGTAATTTGAATGGGCATGGCATTATGAAGCCAAGGTTGTTCCCGATTTCTAGTATTCAAGCGTTAGAAGCGAGACAGAATGAAGATCCGACGTTATTACAGCAATCAGGTCTAGCTGTATTTGAGCAACTGTTTTTCCAATTCATTCATGAAGAGCTAGGTTCATTAACAGTAGATGCTGCTAAGCAGGAATTACTGCGTAGTCAGCAGTTAGTAGCAGGTCTGTTGCAAGGCGCACAGCATGCGCAAGCAGACAAGGCAGCATCTCTACTAGCGCTCGCATCTGCTGAGCAAGCATTAGGTGAGCCAATTGAACGTTTTGCTAAGTCGATGATCCCGCAAGCGTTAAAACAAGAAATCGAAGAGTTAATGTACTATATTATTCAGCGTATACGTTTCCGGTTTGGCGACTTCTATAATTATGCCTTCAATCCATCACAGCTAAGGGATGATATAGGGCAGCTGTCACAAGCGGTATGGACGTCATGGTTAGAATTACAACGAACGCTTGCCCTTGAGTTGGAGCAAGAACTATTGGCTACTACGATGCGTGTCGAGAAGAAACTGAAGCAGCAATTAATGGAACCTTATATTCACTTAAGTGAACAAGCCGTTACCCAATTGAACGGTTACTCTCTCGCTGCCTTTAATATTGACGATATCGATCAGCCTGCAGGGCAAATTTCTTGGGCGTATGATGAGATGAAATCAAAGTGGTTATGGAGTCAGTTCAAATCCCCAAAAACTTTTTTTGAAGGCGAAGGTAAAGTGGCACTTCGTAAAGAATTAGATGCGCTACTATTCCCAACGATGGAGATATGGATGAAGGCAGTAAGTAGCGAGTGGTTGCTGCACTATGATGCACAGTGGCAGGAGCATACGCAGATGCAAGCGAATAAATTGCTTGCTAGTATAGCTCAATTCACATCGCAGCAACGTAAATTATTGTCTGATGAAGCGTATGTATTGCAGCTTCAAACCATTTCAAAAGCAGTTAATGACATCGTCGATATTGCTTGATTATCATTATTATAAATTACTTATTACGCGAATGCCCATTTCTTTCTATGTCAGAAAGAAATGGGCATATTTGCACAAATGAGTGTGAAAATATGCAAAAATGGAGCAATACGAACATATTAGCTACTAAGTACCATCAATTGAGAGTAAAGTTAAACTATGTTCACTCATTTGCCATATTAAGAGTTCACATAGTTGGAAACGCTACAAATTGCAGTTTGCTGTTCTTTGCAGGAGTTGATAAGATTCTTGCATATTAAACAAATGTGGGGAGTTGACCGTCTTGGAAATACTGAGGCAGCTGAAAGCCTTCTATCTACCAGAGAAGAAGTTTATTGTAGGATCATTATTTTTCCTCGTTCTTGCTACTGGAGTAGGTCTTGCTCAGCCTTACCTTATGAAGTATTTGATCGACGAGATTATTTTGAAGGAGAATTTTGAACTCGTTGTACCAATTGCGTTATTAGTTGTAGGCGTTGTAACATTTAAGGCAATCAATCAGTTTTTACATGGTTTTTGTGGTGGTAGATTAGGTAACAGGGTTGCTACTAGAATGAGAAATGCATTGTATGAGAAGTTGAATGCGCTGTCTTATCAATATTATGATAAAGCAAAAACGGGAGATTTGATGTCACGTTTAACTGCGGATTTGGAAGCTATTCGTAACTTTATTGGCTTTGGTTTTGCGCAATTATTAAATGTGTTCTTGATGGCAGTTTTAGGTGGAACAATGATGATGGTTTTCAGTTGGAAGTTAACATTAATTACGTTGTTACCACTTCCGTTATTGCTATTTCTTGCTTTCCGCTTTGAAAGTCGGATTCACCCGATATTTAGAGAGATGCGTAAAGCAATGAGTAATCTGACTACTGCTGTACAAGAAAATATTACAGGCGTTCGTACCGTTAAGTCATATGCTAGAGAAGGATTTGAAGTTGACAAATTTTCAGAGCGAAGTGTTGCTTTTCAGAAAAATCAAATTAATGCGTCAGCCAAATGGGCAAAGTATTTCCCAATGATGGAACTCGTCGCCAACCTATGTGTCATTATTCTGCTTGTAGCTGGTGGTACGATGGTTATCAATAATTCTTTGACGCTTGGTCAGTTTGTTGCTTCGTTTAATCTAATCTGGTTCATTATTGGTCCAATGTGGGGACTAGGGTTCCATATTAATAACTACACGCAATTCAAGGCTTCTAGTGAACGCGTGTTAAATCTGCTAGCTGAGCCGATTAAAGTGAAGAATAAAGCGCATGCAAAAGTACTTCATGCTCAAGATGTTGTGGGTGAAGTTATGTTTAACCATGTAACATTTAACTATCCAGATAAGAAGCCTGCTGTAACGGATATTGACTTACACGCTCCTGCTGGGTCAGTCATTGGTTTACTTGGAGCAACAGGTTCTGGTAAATCAACGATAATTCAATTGCTGATGCGTGCCTATGATGTTAAGCAAGGTTCAATTACAGTTGATGGTCAAGATATTCGTGAGCTAGATGTCGGATCGCTGCGTACGATTATTGCACCTGTATTCCAAGAGACTTTTCTTTTCTCATCGTCTATTAGAGATAATATCTCTTATGGTATTTCTGGGGTATCACAAGAGGATGTCGAACGTGCAGCAAAGCTTGCGAAAGCCCATGAATTTATTATGGAAATGCCACTTGGATATGACACGGTCGTAGGGGAACGAGGCATGGGGCTATCTGGTGGACAGAAACAACGTCTTGCGATTGCGCGCGCATTTATCAAAAATCCGAAAATTCTCATTCTTGATGATGCGACCAGTGCAGTCGATATGGAAACAGAGCATGATATCCAAGCGGGCTTCAAAGAGCTAATGGCTGGCAGAACGACATTTATTATTGCACATCGTATTTCATCGTTAAGATTTGCCGATGAGATCATTGTGTTAGACGAAGGTCATATTGTACAACGTGGTAATCATCAATCATTACTAACGCAAGATGGACCTTACCGAGACACATATCAAATACAATATGCTGATTCGCCAGAGCAACAAATAGCCTCTGCGGTTAGTGAGAAAGTGTAGGATATGCTTTCGAAGCTACTTTTTATTTGCAGAGAAACAAATCAGGTAGGTAATAAAAAGTTGTAGGAGGTCTTGTAAGTGGCGAAAAAAGCAAAAGTAGAAGAAACGATTAAAAATGATCGTTTTATATATACGGATGATGACGCAATTGAGAAAAGTTTTAACTGGGAACAGCTTAGTCGATTATTTACTTACATGAAGCCTTATAAGCGTGAACTTATTCCTGTTATCATTATGATGGTTATTGGTACATTAACTAAGCTAGGTGTACCACTACTAATCTTTTATGGAATTGATCATGTCATTGATCCCAAGAAAGGTTCAGGGGTAACTAGTGATCTGTGGCTATTAGGCGCAATTATGCTTGGAATGTATCTCATTCAGTTATTTGCAACACAGTATCGAATTCGTAATACGAATATTATAGGTCAAAAGGTACTGTATGATCTGCGTACCCATATATTCACTCATATTCAGAAGCTATCATTCCGCTTTTTCGATAAGCGACCAGCGGGTTCAGTCCTTGTACGTGTAACGAATGATGTTAATGCCCTGCAAGATTTGTTCACCAATGGTGTAGTCAATCTATTGATGGATATTGTTCAATTAGTAGGTATCGTAGTGATCTTGCTGGCGATTAACATTAAGCTAGGCTTGGCAGTTATGATTACGGTTCCGCTCATGTTTATTGTGTCTACTTCATTGCGGAAACGGATTCGGTTTGCTTGGCAGGATGTTCGGATGAAAAACTCGCGCATTAACTCACATTTGAATGAAAGTATTCAAGGGATGAAAGTGACGCAAGCTTATGTACAAGAAGAGAACAATATCAAATTTTTCAAAGACATGAATGCATCTAACTTGAAATCTTGGAATAAAGCATCAGCAATGAATCAGGCGTTTGGTCCGATTATTGAGATCACTTCTGCGATCGGTACTTGTATACTATTCTGGTACGGTACTCATCTTATTCAGATTGGAGTATTCTCAGTAGGTATGTTAGTTGCATACTCAAGCTATATGAGTAACTTCTGGGAGCCGATCAATCGTCTTGGTCAAATGTATTCACAATTACTAATCGCGATGGCATCATCAGAGCGTATCTTCGAATTTATCGATGAAGAGCCTAATGTTGCACAGAAGACGGAAGCAGGAGCATTGCCGCATATTGAAGGTAATGTAAAGTTTGATAATATCGTATTTGAATATGAACCTGGTAGACCTGCGTTGAAAAATATTTCGATTGATGTGAAAGCTGGTCAATCGATCGCTTTGGTCGGTCATACTGGCTCGGGTAAAAGTACTATTATTAACCTGCTATGTCGCTTCTACGATCCTGTACAAGGACGGGTTCTCATTGACGATACCGACATTCGAGATATTACATTTGACAGTTTGCGAACACAGGTAGGTCTTGTGATGCAAGATACGTTCATCTTCTCAGGAACGATCAAAGATAATATTCGTTATGGCCGATTAGATGCGACTCATGATCAGATTGTCAAGGTGGCGCAAGCTGTTAACGCCCATGATTTCATTATGAGTTTGCCAGATGGCTACGATACGCAAGTAGAAGAACGGGGCAATATGTTGTCTATGGGTCAAAGACAATTGTTATCATTTGCTAGAGCGTTACTGTCTGATCCGAAAATTCTTATTCTTGATGAGGCTACGGCGAGCATTGATACCGATACAGAATTGAAAATTCAAGCTGCATTGAAGGTGCTGCTGAAAGGCAGAACATCGTTCATGATCGCTCACCGACTATCTACGATTCGTCATGCTGATGATATTATCGTGCTAGATCATGGTCAAATCGTCGAACAAGGTAATCACCAACGATTGATGCAAGAAAAAGGCGTGTATTATGGACTCATCCAAGCACAATATCGATTTTTATAGAGGAAATTCAAAAAGCGGACTTTGATAACGATGTTAAGCTGACGTAGCATATTCGACATCGAATATGAAGCGAACTTGGAAAGTACGGTTCGCATGTACGTAATGATGTACACTTGCGCTTCCGTCTTTCTCAAGTAACGCTCCATCTTCTCGATTCTGAAAGCCCGCTTTTTGAATCTTTATTGGAATGGAAGTTCAAAAAGCAAACATTAAGGTATGCTTAGTAAGCTATTCTAGGTATTTATAGTTGATTTTTCTACGAAGAACCTCAATAATGGAAGAAAACAATGTCTATTCGCGAATATTAGTATTCGAAAGAGTAGTCATATGATTCCAGGAGGTTCTTTTTTTATGTATGGAGCACCATATTCAAAACAAGCTCGTAAATTGCTTTTATTAGGTTCTGGAGAGTTAGGTAAAGAAGTCGTTCTGGAAGCACAGCGTCTTGGTGTAGAGACGATAGCGGTAGATCGTTATGAGCATGCTCCTGCTATGCAGGTAGCCCATCGCTCTTATGTTATTAATATGCAGGATGGAGAAGCTTTGCGCCAAGTCATTGAAGCTGAAAAACCTGATTATATTGTTCCTGAAATCGAAGCGATAGCTACAGATATGCTAGTGCAATTAGAATCTGAAGGTCATCGCGTTATACCTACTGCTCGTGCCGCACAGCTTACAATGGATCGTGAAGGAATTCGGAGATTAGCTGCGGAAACACTTGGACTGCCTACAGCACCTTATCAATTTGCCGAATCATTAGAGCAATTACGTACAGCAACAGAAGTACTTGGTTTTCCATGTGTTATAAAGCCGCTAATGAGCTCTTCAGGAAAAGGACAAAGTGTATGTCGTTCTGAAGAAGATATAGAATCATGCTGGAAGTATGCGATGGAAGGCGGAAGAACGCAGAAACAACGTATTATTGTGGAAGGTTTCGTTCAATTTGAATCGGAAATCACGTTGTTGACCGTTCGCAGTACATCTGGAACGAGCTTCTGTAATCCCATCGGTCATATTCAACGTGATGGCGATTATATAGAATCATGGCAACCACATGCGATGTCTGAAGCTCAAATTGTTGAAGCAGAGCAGATTGCACGAACGATTACTGATGAATTAGGTGGTTATGGTATTTACGGTGTAGAACTATTTCTAACGAAAGATGGCGTATTGTTCAGTGAAGTATCGCCCCGTCCACATGATACTGGAATGGTGACGATGGCAACTCAAGATTATTCGCAGTTTGCCTTGCATGTTCGTGCTATTCTAGGCTATCCTATATCTACTATTCGTCAATTGACGCCTGGTGCATCACATACGTTAAAGGCAACGACAGAATCAAAGCACATTATGATTGGTGGAGTAGAAGAAGCGTTATCTGTGCCTAATACTACGGTTCGCATATTCGGCAAGCCCGAGACTACAGTAGGTCGTCGCATGGCGCTAGCACTTTCTAGTGGTGTGAACACCGATGAAGCGAGAAGCTATGCAGCGAAAGCGGCAGCTTCATTGTTCATTGAAGAGGTAGTTCAATAAGTGGACTTTGATTATAAGAAATTAAGTAGGTGAAACAATGGGTAAGAAACAGAAAAAGGTAACAAAGCAAAAGGAATTTACGAGCAGCAAAAATGAATCTAACACGACAAGCGGTTCAAGCTTGAAGGATTTACTCGGTAGTGATGTACTTGAAAAGTTGAAAGCACAAAGTGACGCACTTGTACAAGCGGATCAAGATCGTAAAAACAAGGAAGCCGAGGCGAAAGCGGAGCAACAACGCTTAGAGCAGAAGCGACTTGAAAATGATTTTGACTATTTGCTTAACAATAGTGATACAAATTGGAGCAAGTATAAATAAAACATTTCCTTTTCAAGCTCAAAACCAAAACCAGATCTCGACGAAATATGAGCGGACACACAGTACGCTAATTAGCCTAAAATCAACAAATTAGGTTGTAAGAGGACACACAATACGTTATTGATCGTATTAGACTCAAAATTCACTAGTGAACGAGCGAATAAGGTCCTCTGAGTCCGCAAAAACTCGATCTGAGCGGAAAACGCAGGAATAACGTCCTTACAGTCCGCTTATTGCTAAAAACTAACTGGAACTATGATTTATATCAATATGCCGCCAGTGCAGCAATTGGCTTCACGATTGACGGAAGGTAACAATAAAAAGTATAGTATCGTTTCTCCAACTTTCTCGCCAGTAGCTGGTGCGGTCTTAATGGCTCTAAAGCAGCTTGGAATCATTATTACTCCACAGCTGCTTGAGAACCTTGCGCTACATCCCAGATCTCGCCATAGTTAACATTCACGATTTCTAGGCAACTGTCATATGCTAGAAGCAGAGGACTTAGAATGGAGTGGGTGACGGATGGAAATATCGGTTCGACAAGGCGACACACTTTGGAATTATAGTGTCATGTTCGAAATCCCGATCGGACTAATTATCGATGCAAATCCAGATCTGGGCGATGAATTGCAAATTGGGGATGTTGTCGTAATACCTGGCTACGAATGGTATGAATATGAAATTGTAGCGGGCGATACGATCTGGCAAATTGCTAAGCGTAATAACATTACTGTTAATCTTTTGTTACAGAGTAATCCGAACCTAGAAGCTGATCAATTGCATATTGGATCTAAAATAAGATTGCCTCGGCGCATCGTTGGTAGAATAATCAATGCGAACAAAAATTACACATATGAGCATTTTTATCAAGATGCGATGAGGCTGATGGAAGTATATCCGATGTTAACGGTGAATTCGATCGGAACATCTGTAATGGGTAAAGATATATTAGAATTACGTCTAGGAACAGGACCATCAGAGCTACATTATAACGCGGCGATGCATGCGAATGAATGGATTACTGCTGCATCGTTGATGACTTTTATTAATGATTTCTTGCTCGCTTTAACGAATAGTGGAACATTGAATGGCCAAAGCGTTTATCCAAGCTACAAGACACATACCTTCTCTTTCGTGCCTATGGTTAATCCAGATGGTGTTAATCTTGTATTGAATGGGTTGCCTGAGAAGGAGCCGTTTCGTTCAAATGTATATAATATCAATGATGGAAGTACTAATTTTCAAGGGTGGAAAGCAAATATTAATGGTGTTGATCTTAATAAACAGTTCCCAGCGTTATGGGAGGTTGATGCTGTTCAAGGCCCACAAGAGCCGGCGCCGCGAGATTACTCAGGCACAGCTCCGCTAACGGAACCAGAAGTGATTGCTCTTGCTAATCTGACTAAAGAGAGAAATTTCAATCAAGTGTTAGCTTTGCATACACAAGGAGAAGAGATATATTGGGGCTTCCAAGGGTTAGAACCACCTGAATCAGAAATGATTGCTAATCGAATGGCACAAGCGAGTGGATACAATGCTGTTCGAACGGTGAACAGTACAGCTGGATATAAAGATTGGTTTATTCAAGATTGGCGTAGACCTGGATTCACAATCGAATTAGGATTGGGCACAAATCCATTGCCACTAGATCAATTTAATGATGTGTATGATGCTACAAAAGCTATTATTTTGGAATCAATGAAAAGTGTAAATGCTTGATGCGTTGAAAGTTGGATGAGATAAAAGTTGGATACGATGAATAAGTGAAGCTTTGGCTTTCCGTGATGGAATCATCGGGAGCTGAGGCTTCTTTTCGTTTTAAATGTGCTGGTAGACCGCTCCAAGAACCAATTGCTGTTCCTATCGTCGTTGTCCTCGGATTTATTGTAATAGACATCGTAGTATAAATCCGAGGACAAAAACGAACGCAATCGCTTTTCACTTAATTCGCTTAGGTGAGCAGGTTTGGGGGTGAACAAAGTAACTATTTGCTTTAATTAGCTCAACAACGCGGGAATACGATCGAATAAAGCAACTTTTGCACTTAAATCGCTTAGGTGAGCAGGTTTGGGGGTGAACAAAGTAACTATTTGCTTTAATTAGCTCAACAACGCGGGAATGTGAGTGAATAAAGCAACTTTTTCACTTAATTCGCTTAGGTGAGCAGGTTTGGGGGGAAACAAAGTAACTATTATCTTTAATTAGCTCAACAACGCGGGAATACGATCGAATAAAGCAACTTTTGCACTTAATTAGCTCAACAACGCTGGAATACGATCGAATAAAGCAACTTTTTTACTTAATTCGCTTGGGTGAGCAGGTTTGGGGGGAAACAAAGTAACTATTTGCTTTAATTAGCTCAACAACGCGGGAATACGATCGAATAAAGCAACTTTTTCACTTAATTCGCTTGGGTGAGCAGGTTTGGGGGGAAACAAAGTAACTATTATCTTTAATTAGCTCAACAACGCGGGAATACGATCGAATAAAGCAACTTTTGCACTTAATTCGCTTAGGTGAGCAGGTTTGGGGGGAAACAAAGTAACTATCTGCTTTAATTAGCTCAACAACGCTGGAATACGATCGAATAAAGCAACTTTTTTACTTAATTCGCTTGGGTGAGCAGGTTTGGGGGTGAACAAAGTAACTATTTGCTTTAATTAGCTCAACAACGCGGGAATACGATCGAATAAAGTAACTTTTTCACTTAATTCGCTTAGGTGAGCAGGTTTGGGGGTGAACAAAGTAACTATTTGCTTTGTTTGCTCTATTAGTAAGTAATGGCAGCGACAGTTGTTAGTTGTATTAATGCTTTTGTTTGTTGCGCCAGTGTGATCTAATCTGCCGAAATAGCATCCAATCGCCGAAAAGGTAATAAAGGCATCGATATGATACGATCCAGTGCTTATTTGCTATCTTATCTGTTGTAGTGTAATGTAATGTAGAATATACGTTCGTATCGGTGTGTTGACAGAATTATACTATGAATCATTTACCGTTCACAAAAATTGGGATTAGCGTTTGCCTAATTGGCAGTATTGCGAGTATGATGTTAATATGTTTGCTTTAAAGGGTTTGAACCTTTATTGCAAGAAGAAGTTCAAAACAGTCACTTGTGATCACGATGTAACGCGTTGTGGCGAATATGAAGTGCAACGAAAGAAAAGACAAAGACAGGTAGTTGATTGGGGGAAAGATCATGACAGAGCATATCGATCTTTTTAATACAGTTACAAAGAGCGAAGATTATGGTGCGGATGATATTCAAATTCTTGAAGGCTTAACAGCTGTAAGAAAACGACCAGGTATGTATATTGGTAGTACAGGCAGTTCAGGACTTCATCATTTGGTATGGGAAATTATCGACAATGCTGTAGATGAGCATTTGGCAAAGCATTGTTCAGCGATAGAAGTGACTTTACATAAAAATGGTTCAATTACCATTCATGATAATGGTCGAGGAATTCCAACAGGGATGCACAAATCGGGAATTCCTACACCACAAGTCGTATTTACAATTTTACACGCGGGTGGAAAGTTTGGCGGCGCAGGATATAAGAAGTCTGGTGGATTGCATGGCGTAGGCGCTTCTGTTACGAATGCACTATCGGAATGGCTTGAAGTAGAAATTTTCCGTGAAGGTAAAATTCATAAGCAACGGTTTGAATATTGGATTGACAAAAAAGGCAAAGAGCATGTCGGAGAGCCAGTTTCTACTCTAGAAGTGACTGGAAATACGAATCGTTCAGGGACTAAGGTTACATTTAAACCAGATATTAAAGTGTTCGCTAACGGTATTCACTTCAATTACGATACATTAGCAGAGCGATTGCAAGAAATTGCTTTTCTTAACTCTGGGCTTAAAGTTACAATTAAAGACGACCGTACGGATACAATCGATATATTCCATTACGAAGGTGGAGCAAAGCAATTTGTCGAATTTTTGAATGAAGGCAAATCGGTTTTGCATGATGTTGTCCATTTTGCTGGTGAGAAGGAAGATATTGAAGTTGAAATCGCGCTTCAATATAACGATGGTTATACGGAGACGATTGTATCATTTGTCAACTCGATTCCAACTCGTGGCGGCGGTACGCATGAGACGGGTTTCAAGGCTGCCTATACCCGAGTCATGAATGATTATGCTCGTAAGGTAGCTATTCTCAAAGAAAAGGATAAAAACCTCGATGGTAATGATCTTCGTGAAGGTATGATGGTGGTCATTAATACGAAGATGTCTGAGGTTGAATTTGTTGGTCAGACGAAGGATCAACTCGGAAGCTCATCTGCACGTGGTACGGTTGATGCCATTGTAACTGAGCGTATGAACGTTTTTCTTGAGGAAAATCCACAGGTTGGACAATCTCTTTTGAAAAAAGCTGTACAAGCTGCAAGAGCTCGTGAAGCGGCACGAAAAGCACGTGAAGAAATTCGCACAGGGAAGAAACGTAGTGAAAGCTCCAATCTGGGAGGTAAGCTGACGCCTGCGCAATCGAAAGATTCCTCGCGTAATGAGCTGTTCATCGTAGAGGGTGACTCTGCGGGAGGATCAGCAAAGCAAGGTCGAGATTCGAAGCATCAAGCGATTTTACCACTTAAAGGTAAGCCGATGAATCCTGAGAAATCAAAGCTTGCTGATATTTTGAAAAATGAAGAGTACCGTGCGATTATAGCGGCGATTGGAGCTGGTGTTGGTTCTGAATTTGAAGCTGAGGAAAGTAATTATAGTAAAGTAATTATTATGACCGATGCCGATACTGATGGCGCCCATATCCAAGTATTGCTACTTACATTTTTCTATCGCTATATGAAGCCATTAATTGATACGGGTCGTGTCTTTATTGCACAGCCGCCTTTATATAAAGTAACTCGCAAATCAGGTAAGCTGAATACGATTCGATATGCTTGGACCGACGAAGAGTTACAAAATTATACGAAAGAAATGAATAAAGGCTTCGAACTACAACGTTATAAAGGTCTTGGTGAGATGAACCCTGATCAGCTATGGGAAACGACAATGGATCCTGAGACGCGTACGTTGCTGCAAGTTCAGATCGAAGATGCCGCTAAGGCAGAACGTCGTGTATCTACTCTTATGGGAGATAAAGTAGATCCTCGTAAGCGTTGGATTATAGAGAATGTAGACTTCACAGATTACGTCGAGTAAATAAGGAAGTTCAAAAAGTGGACTTTGATAACGATGATTATGCTAACGTAGCGTAGTCGACGTCGAAGATGAAGCGAACTTGGAAAGTACAGCATATGCTTCCGATGTATGTTTCTTACAGAAACATTGTAGGATCGCGTGTACCAACTACGTACACTTGCGCTTCCATCTTTCTCAAGTAGCGCTCCATCTTCTTGATTCTGAAAGTCCACTTTTTGAACCTTTATTGAAATAGGAAGTTCAAAACGTGGGCTTTGATAACGATGAGTATGCTGAAGTAGCGTATTCGACGTCGCATCTGAAACGAACTTGGAAAGTACGGTTCGCGTGTACCAACTACGTAAACTTGCGCTTCCATCTTTCTCAAGTAGCGTTTCACCTGCTCGGTTCTGAAAGCCCACGTTTTGAACCTTGATTGAAATAGGTGGGTTCAAAACGTGGGCTTTGATAACGATGAGTATGCTGAAGTAGCGTATTCGACGTCGCATCTGAAACGAACTTGGAAAGTGTAGCGTAAGCTTCCGAGGTATGTTTCTTTCAGAAACATTGTAGGATCGCGTGTACAAAAACGTACACTTGCGCTTCCGCCTTTCTCAAGTAGCATTTCACCTGCTCGACTTGCGAAAGCCCACGTTTTGAACCTTTAATTTAAGCTTCGTGCAAGAGATAAAAGATTGGTCGCTCGTGTACTTGTACCGTACACGTTGCTGTGTTTTGCAATGTAGTTTACTCGACATCGCATCTGAAACGACCGTTTTGAACCTTTATTGAAATAGAAATACAATTATTTCGTAGTCATGCTGAAAAGTTTAAGGAGCGAGGATTATGAGTACTTTAGAAGAGTTTTTACCTGCGTTTCTTGAAGAAGTGGTAGGGGACCGCTTCGGACGCTATTCCAAATATATTATTCAAGATCGCGCGATTCCCGATGTGCGTGATGGCTTAAAGCCTGTACAGCGTCGTATTTTATATGCCATGTACGATTCAGGTAATACACCTGATAAACCATATCGTAAATCAGCGAAAACAGTCGGTGATGTAATGGGTAACTATCATCCCCATGGTGATTCATCGATCTACGATGGTATGGTGAGAATGGCGCAGCCATGGAAGATGGGCTATACGCTTGTCGATGGTCATGGCAACTGGGGGTCACAAGACGATGATCCTGCAGCAGCAATGCGTTATACGGAAGCGCGTTTATCGAAGATTGCGATGGAACTATTACGCGATATTGAAAAGCGTACCGTGTTATTCAAAGATAACTTTGATAATACAAACAAGGAGCCTGTCGTATTACCGTCACGTTATCCCAACTTGTTAGCTAACGGTGCTAGTGGAATATCCGCTGGTTTTGCAACGGAGATACCTCCACATCATCTCGGTGAGATTATTGATGCAAGTATTGCTTACATGAATAATCCTGCGATTGAGCTTCCTGAAATTATGCAAATTGTTAAAGGTCCAGATTTCCCTACCGGTGGTATTATTATGGGGGAAGATGGGATACGTGACGCATATGAAAGAGGTAAAGGACGTATTTATGTACGTTCCAAAACAGAAATCGAAACGCTTCGTGGTGGCAAGCAGCAAATCGTTATTACGGAAATTCCTTATCAAGTTGTGAAATCTCGCCTTGTAACGGCGATGGAAAATATTCGACTTGAGAAAAAAATAGATGGTATCGCTGAAGTTCGTGATGAGAGTGGTCGTAATGGATTAAGAATTGTTGTCGAGCTGAAGAAGGATACTGATGCTACAGGTATTCTTGCTTATTTGTTCAAAAAAACAGATTTGCAGGTTACGTATAACTTTAATATGGTTGCGATTGTTAATAAAGCTCCGCAACAATTAGGTATCCTTTCAATGATTGCTGCTTATATCGAGCATCAGAAGGAAATCGTTACGCTACGTACCAAATACGATCTTGAAAAAGCTGAAGACCGTGCCCATGTGCTAGAAGGTCTCGTAAAAGCACTTAATCTACTTGACGAGATTATCGAAACGATTAAAGCTTCGAAAAATCGTGGAGATGCTAGTGATAACTTAATGGCAAAATATCAGTTCAGTGAACGACAAGCTGACGCTATTCTTACATTACAATTATATCGCTTAACGAATCTTGAAATTAATTCTTTGGAAAAAGAACATGCAGAGACGATGAAGAAAATTAAGTATTTGCGTTCAATTCTTGATAATTCCAAGAAACTAATTGCTGTTATCCAGCAGGAGCTACTAGAAATCAAGTCAACGTATGAAATTCCACGTCGTTCATCTATCCAGAGTGAAGTGGAAGAGCTGAAAGTTAATCTTGAAGTGCTCGTTAATTCGGAAGATGTTCTTGTTACGTTAAGTCACGAGGGCTATGTGAAGCGGACGAATATGCTTTCTTATACGCGATCAGGTGCTGAGCTTGAAGGCTCTGGTGTGAAGGAAGGCGATGTGATTCGTGAATTGCTGCAAGTGAACACGCTAGATAACTTGCTTTTATTTACGAAAAAAGGACAGTATTTCCTACTGCCCGTTCATCAAATTCCAGAGTTCAAATGGAAGGATACCGGTACAGCAATCGTTAACATCATTCCACTTGCGAAAGATGATAGCATTGTAACGGTCATTCCTATTAGAGATTTGAACATTGAGAAAAGTCTCGTCTTTGTTACGAAGCGTGGCCAAGTAAAACGAACAGAGTTGAAGGAATATGCAACGACTCGTTCTACAGCGATTGCGGCTTGCAAAGTATCGGATGGAGATGAAATTATTACGGTAGTATTAAGTGACAGTACTTTAGATTTGATGCTAGTTACTGCACAAGGAATGTCCATTCGTTTTGCTGAAAGTGAAGTGAATGCGATGGGCCGAACGGCTGGCGGCGTTAAAGGAATTAGCTTAAAAGCAGATGATGAGATAGTATCAGCGCTTTGGGTTGATAATGATGAGGGTGAAGTTCTAGTCATCTCCGACACCGGTCACGGTAAACGTACATTGTTACTCGATTATCCGATTCAAGCTCGTGGTGGTAAAGGTGTGCAAACCTTCGAGTTCAAAGAGGGTAAACGTGTTCGTACGAACGGACAGAAGCTATTTGCAGCATTCTATTGTCGTGAACCAATTCAGATCTCAGCATTTACTGAAAAAGCTGTTAAATATGTCGTAGACTCTGAACGTACAATTATAGAAGAACGAAAAGCAATTGGACGAGCAATATTTACGATCGATAAAGATGACTCTATTAGTATATTGTTTCAGCTTAAAGAGTTAAAGGGAATAGCAAAAACCGATGTGTAACGATTAGATAAATATTAATATCATCAAAACAAGGGTTTTCCTCAGAGGAGAACCCTTGTTTTATTGATATCAGTCTACTTAAAAATAGTGCTGCTGTTGTTCATCTCGTTCTTATTATTTCACATATAGATAGCTGTGGATCGATCAGCAATTTCAGCAAGCTTTACAAGTCCAAGTTTGGGGAGCTTTATCTTCAAATTTATTACAGATATCTTCAGTACCTATTGATATTCTCCGCTAAAAAATGCTAATATTAGGTAAGAAAGATGCTTTGAAGCGCGGTGAATACAACTTTCATGGTGACGGGATTGCATATGATTTACTTATTTTATTGTCAATTGGCACATTCTGTAAATTAATTTTATTTTAGTTAGTACAAGAATTCGACGACAACTGCACATACTATTCCTTAGAATATTCTTAGGAGGTGCTACAAGTGGGGAATAAAAGGAGAGTGAAGAAAATGGGGGTTACTACGTTAGTAAAACCTATTCCTAAGACTCAAATTGGAATGAATAAAGAACAAAAAGCTATCCTAAGAAGTTACGTAGGAAAGGCTCCGATACTTCCCATAAATCTTAACGATGTCAGGGAATGGGAGAAATATGAATAAAATTGATTTCAATGATGCTTCATTTCAAGGATTTGGGCAAGGAGAAGATATTTTAGAAGATACTAGTATTTTACTTGCCCTTACTGCTGACTACGATCCATGGCATAGTACAGTGTTAGAGCTGTTTAATAAGCACATATTTCCTGACGAAAGTGTAGTGCTTTTATATACTAATCCTTTAATAGTGAATGAAGTATTACATTTGTCAAATAAATCTTAAGTGAGATTTATGGAGAGATTTAATATTACGTATTCTGAAATAGAAAAACAAGAGAAAATAACATTCATAGAAAATATGTTAACTGTTTTTCTTGAAGAAGAAATTTTAAATGTTCTAGATGGCGATATGGAATCCATACTACTGCAAGACATAAAACATTTCATACACGATAATTATACATAACATAGCTATAGACCATAATTCCACTAATAGGATTTGTGGTCTTTTTGTGTTCAATCACAATAAACAAACACATAGGAAGGGGAGAGTTCTTTCAACAATTGGACAAATTAATCTAACGTTTACAGTATTACCCACTTACTAAATGTCGAAAAATGTTGGATAGTTTTCAATTGTAGGGATAAGGAACTATTTGCAAAATCATGTAGCGGGATTGGATGTAAGAAAGTAGTAAATTTGTCACTAATTTTATTGTTTTCTCAAAAATTATTAGCTTTTCACTGGAAAATCTATTGGTTCTATATTACAATTATGAGAGTACCTCAAATGGAAGGAATTAGATGATGATAGATGTACATTGTCATATCCTGCCAAATCTTGATGATGGCGCCTTGGATATGGAAGAGGCAATTGCGATGGCAAGACAAGCTGTGAACGATGGAATTCAACATATTGTGGCAACTCCACATCATCGGGCTCATCACTTCTTTAATGAGCGAGTGACGATAGAGGGGTCCGTTCAACAATTGAACCAGCAATTAGTAGACTATAATATACCATTACATATTTATCCTGGGCAAGAAGTTCGTACATATTCGGACCTTCTGCTAGATTACGAGAAAGGTCTTTTACAAACTCTTAATAATAGTCGCTACTTGCTGGTAGAATTTCCAAGTTCACATGTACCTGATCTAGCTGAAGAAATAATGTATGAGTTGAGTCTAATAGGTGTAGTTCCGATTATTGCACATCCGGAACGTAACAAAGAGCTTGCTAATGATAGTACTAGATTGAAAGGTTTAGTACGTGAGGGAGCATTAGCTCAGATGACGACCAATTCGATAACAGGTCAACTAGGGAAATCAGTTCAGAAGAAATCTTTAGCGATGTGTAGGGAAGGACTTGTTCATTTCATTGCAACTGACGCACATAATGTACAGACTAGACCATGTATTCTTTCTGAGGCATACCAATTAATTAATGACCAGTTAGGCAAAGAGTTTGTCCATTACTATCAGACAAACGCTGAGCTTTTGCTACAAAATGAAGCTATCGAACAGCAATTTCCTTTAATAGCTAAGCGCAGCTGGTACAAATTTTGGTAGTGGTTTCAAAAATGGAGGAGAGAAATGAATCTATTTTTAAAAAGAATGGTACAAACCATCGCGCTTTTACTAGTTGTAGTAGTAGGAGGCAGCGCTGTTGGATCGCCAGTAAGTGAAGCAGCAAGTCAAAAGACGCTTACTGTCGAACGCATCGATATGCATTTTATCGTGGATGGCAAAGTGTACCACACACCAAAGGATCAACAGGCATTCGTTTACAAAGGGCGTACCTATGTGCCGATTCGCTTTGCGAGTTATTTGTTTGAGAATTGGGTAGTTTGGGATCAAGCTAACGCAACAGTGAATATTGATCACCCTACAGCGACACAGTTGAAGCAGCTTCAACAGTTCAAACAGCAATATTTGACTCCAAATGCGGATGTCACGAAGCCAGCATCTGTTGGACGTACAGAGAAAATAGCTCAGAACACGATTGAAACGAGCTATAAGTTCTATGGGGTAAACCAGCCAGCACCTAGTGATGCTATCACTGTCAATTATAAAGGTACTGTGTATGTCCCAGTTAGATACTTCTCAACGCAAACAAACAGTACGATCTCCTATAATGGAGCTGCCAAGAGTATTACGATGAAGCTTGAGAAGAATCAAGAGGATTCGAATGCAGGTAATGGTAATGGCGACGGTAGTGGAGAAAATGGTGGCAAGCCTGGCGAGGGTGCTGGAGAAGGTACAACTGATCCAGGAGCTATCGATCCAGGTACTGGATCTGGAGCAATTGATCCAAGTAAGCCTACTAGAGAAAGTATTATAGCTGCAACTCAGACAAAGTTGGACGAATTGCAGACAGGATGCTCAACAAGAGCTTATTCTCTGTATAATAAGTATTTATCCGCTGCAGACAGTGATAAGCAAAGCTATCTTGAGCAAGGATATGCAGTGCTTGCTGATTGCGATGTGAAATTTGGAGCAGCGATTAGCAGTATGAGTTCACAGCTAGAGCAGCATGGATATGAAAGCGGCGATGAAGCTGTGAAATTCCAAAAACAATACGATGATACTAAAGCTGCTATGCTTTCGAAGTTTTTAGGCTAATAGTTTCAAATGACGAATTCGTCATACTAATATATGAGGTGATAATGAAATGAAGAAAATGACTAAAAAAACAATTATGTTATCCGCTGTAGCATTGATTGCAGCTAACGCTTTAACTTTTGGCCCTGTTTCTTATAAAGTGAGTGCAGCAGATCCAGTAGTGGTAAGTGCAGTAATTGCTAGTGCAGCGGTAGTTGATGCAGTTGATAAGTATAAAAATGTACATGCTCAGCTGAAAGATGATACTGTATTGCTTCCATTGGTTAAAACGGCTTTTGATGAAGCTAATGACTATGTAAATTCAGTTGATTTTGATGTAACTTCATTGCTACCAAATCTTTGGACTAACGTTTCTGCAAAGCTAAATTCTACTGAAGAGGCAGAATTTATTGATGAGTTGAATAATGTTATTACATTTGTTCTTAGAGATTTTGATCCATCTAAAACTCCTGTAACAGACCTTGAAACTGAACTAGAAGATAGTTTGACTGCTTTGTCTGATATACTAGAGTCAAAAGACTATCCACGTATTAACAAAGTACAAGTGGCTGAGTTTATTTTAGAGCTTCAAGAAGAGGCATTAGTGAAAATAGAAGGAGCCGAGTTTAAAGATTTAGAAAAGTTGGGGTCTACCGACGTAAAAGCTTTAATCAAGGACCGTTGGGAGACTTCTCAATCTCAATCTCAAGTTATTCTGCTTCTTAAAGCGTTATATAACGGAGAGTTGGATCTACTAGTAGATGATTTAGACACAGCGAGAGGAATCGTAGATGCTGCGTTCACACCTCATACTGTTAAACAAGCAAGTGTTGCATTAGGCCTTGCTTATGTGAAAACTCAATTAGTTGGCAAAACACAGCTTGAAAGCATATCTGCTAAAGGTAATAAAGAACATCATATTAGTAAGTTTACTATGTTGGGGATTAAGGGATTACCACTTTCTGCATTTAATTTCAGTACTAATGACTTAGTTAACCCGGTGTTTGATACTGATAATGATGATGGTGTGTTAAAGATAACATCAGATACTTCGATTACTTCTTCAAATGGAACAATTTCAATAACAGCTAAATTGAAAGCTGGACCTGAAGTACCTTCTTGGTTGGAAGGAGCAACAGTATTCACTCAAGATGTAACATTGCCTGTGTATATTTCTGGCGGAGGCGGAGGTGGTGGCGGTGGCGGTTTCATTGACACTGAACTAGGCCTAGTTTCTAACGCAACTGCAATCTCTCAAAGCATTAGTGCGAAACTTGCTGCTGCTCTAGTAGGTATTGGAGAAGTGAAAACAAATAAAGATCTATTCGCTCTTCGTGCGATCGTTGAAGACGAATTAAGAGCTGCGCTTACAGTTAATGCTGGAAGTAAAGTGACTACGAATAATGGTGTTTCTGAATTGAAGCTAACAGCAGCAGACTTAAGTAAAGTATTAAGTCAAGTTGAGTCAATATTGAAAACAGCTAATGAAGCACTTCAAGCAGTAGTTCCAGATGCAGATCCAGTTAACGCGGTTCTTAGTCTGTCTGTAGGAAATCGTGATGATGTTAAAGTTGTAATTAGTGGTGAGCTACTTGAAGCAGTCAAAGCGAAAGGCATCTACGCAATTGGAGTAATTTCTAATGGTGTTGTAATCGAAGTTCCGCTTACGGAGCTTGAAGGAGATAGCGTACTACAAATTTCAAAAGTAGCTGATGCTGCACCTTCATTAAATGCTGGAGCGAAACAAGTATCTGATGTATTCTCTGTTACAGTGGTTGATGCAAACGGTAATGAAAAGCATGAATTCAAAACTTCTGTCCGTATGACACTTCCAGCGAACAGTGCTACGGCTGGTCAAGAACAATTCTTAACACTTGGGAGAATCGTTGATGGCAAGCTAGTTTATGTTGGTGGCCAATATAACCCAACTAAAAAGCAGTTGTCTACAGTAAGTAATACATTATCATCTTATGTTGTTATTGAGAATAATGTATCATTCAAAGATTCTGGTGAACTGGCTTGGGCAGAAGATGATATTCTAACTGCAGCAGCAAAAGGTGTTATTAATGGACATCCTAACGGAACATTCGCTCCTCGTGCTAACATTACTCGTGCTGAATTTACAGCTATATTAGTGAGAGCATTAAGAATTGAAACATCTGATGTTACTGAGAATTTTGCTGATGTGAATGAAGGTGACTGGTATCACTCTGTAGTAGCAACTGCGGTAACTCATGGTCTTATTAATGGACGTACAAGCACTACATTTGATCCTAATGCCCCAATTACAAGAAGTGAAATGGCTACAATAACTTCGAACGTACTTGTCAAAGTATATGGCTACAAGGCTGTTAGCGACATTGACAATGCATTGAATGCATTTGTAGATCAAACTGACGTTGTTCCAGTACATCGTGCTGGTGTTGCCCTTGTTGCACAAGAGGGAATTGTTCAAGGTAAAGGCTTAGGCGTATATGATCCAAAAGGAACATTTACACGTGCTGAAGCTGCGGTAGTTGTAAACAAATTGTTGAATCTAAGATAATAGCAGTAGATTCCTCCTCTGCTTCTTTGGGGGAGGAATCTTTTTATTTTGAATATTATGCAGGTAAGACCCCCAACAACACGAATAGCTAGAATATGTATAGACGGGAGTACGTTCGAGAAATGGAATTAGAGCTTAGGGATTATGTGGAGATCATAAAGAAACGACTATGGTTAATCGGGGCGATTGTTGTAATACTAGCCTTGGTAACAGCAGTCGTTAGTTATTTTTTTATTAAGCCGGAATATCAATCGACTACTAGCTTAATTGTCAACAATAATAGTGAAGTAGCTAGTGGGCTCGATTTGAACAGCGTCAATCTAGACCTTAGATTAATCGATACATACAAACAAATAATTAAAACAACAGTAATTACAGATAAAGTTGCCGAGCTTAATTCAGGCATTCAATTAACTGGCGAACAAATTATCCAATTAATTACAGTTTCATCGGAAAACAATACTCAAGTATTAACTATATCTGCTCGTCATCATGACTATGCAACGACGGTTAAGCTAGTTAACGATGTTGCGGCTGTATTCGTTCAAGAAATACCGAAAATTATGACGGTTAATAATGTGTCGATTCTCAATAAAGCGAAGCTTAGTGAGAATCCATCACCAGTACAACCAAACCCAATGCTAAATATTGCTATAAGTATCGTTATTGGCTTAATGCTAGGTGTCGGGATTGCCCTTTTACTAGAATATTTGGATGATACTATTAAGGACTCACAGGATGTTGCGAAATATTTAGATTTACCGGTATTAGTTAGCATACCGAGGCTAACTGCGGATGATTTTAAAGTCGGAGTGGCCAAAACAACTTCAAAAGCAACGAAGTCTACTAGAGTGGAGGCGAACAACAATGTCACACTCTCCGAATAATGAGAAACGAGCAATTATTTCTCTGAGCAATCCAAAATCTCCAATTAGTGAATCATATCGAACGTTACGAACGAATATTAGCTTTTCAGCTGCTGATAATGAAGTAAAAGTGATTATGGTCACTTCCGCTAGTCCTGGGGAAGGGAAATCAACAACGGCTGCTAACATTGCAGTAACTTATGCACAAGCTAATCTTAAAGTAATGGTTATGGAGTTGGATCTACGTAAGCCAACGGTACATAAAACATTTAGTGTTACGAATCGTGCAGGCATTACGCATGTCTTAACAAAGCAGGCGAATTTAGTTGAAGTTATTAGAACAACGGATATTCCTAATATCGATATTATTAGTTCAGGTCCAATACCACCGAATCCAGCGGAATTATTAGGGTCTAATCAATTAATTACAGTGTTAAATGAGCTAAAGGAAATATATGACATTATCATTCTAGATACTCCGCCCCTTCTTGCTGTAACTGATGCACAATTGGTTGCTGCTAAATGTGATGGAGTTATACTCGTTGTTGATTCAGGGAAAGTAAAGCGTAGTGCGGCTATCGATGCCAAAGAAAAGCTAGACAGAGTAAATGCGAAAATTTTGGGAGTTGTCCTTAATAACATTAAGAAGAAGAAAAATGATAACTACTACTACTATTACTATGGAGAAACTGAAGACTAGTAGAGATGATGGAGGCAAGATATGAGCTACTCCCGGATGCGAACTCTAGTACTTATGATAGTAGATAGTAGTATTATTTTGGGTTGCGTTGCATTGGCATATTTATTTCGTTTTGATGCAGTTCTTACTTCGGTAGAAATCCGGCAGGCCGCTATATATAGCGGGATCGCTATAGTAATAGGTTTAATTGTACTTTATAAGCATGGACTATATCGTCGTGCTTGGCAATTTGCTAGTGTTGGTGAAGTTGTGCTCGTCTTTAGAGCTGTAACGATAGGTATTCTATTAGCATATACCATTACTTCACTCGTCATTCCAGGCCGTGTACCTATTTCAATTGGATTCCGCACCTATGAACTTGCCCTATTAGGAATAGGTGGATCACGATTTATCCTTCGAATTATTAAAGACAATTACATCAAGCCGTCTAATAAGCAACGTCAATCGTTAATTATTGGAGCAGGTCAATGTGGTGTACTAGTTGTCCGAGAGCTTAAGATGAATGCTGCCTCTAATCAATCTGCAGTTGGATTTATAGATGACGATCCGAAAAAATGGGGACAAGAAGTACTCGGTCTTCATGTTATTGGCGGACGAGAGCATATTGTGAAAATCTGTAATGAACAGCAAATAGATGATATTATTATCGCTTTACCATCGGCGTCCCGTACGCAAATATCAGACATAATTTCTATTTGCAAGCAAACGAATGCGAAGCTGAAGATGGTTCCGCAAATTAGTGAATTACTAGAAGGCAAAGTCGAGCTAAGTATGATCCGTGATGTCGGAGTTGAGGATCTGCTTGGCCGTGAGCCTGTAACCCTTGAAAATGATGGTATTGATGAATATATTGCGGATAAGGTTGTATTAGTTACAGGAGCTGGTGGTTCTATCGGTTCAGAGCTTTGCCGGCAAATTATGAACTTCAAACCAAGTAAGCTATTGTTGCTCGGTCATGGTGAGAATAGTATCTATCAAATTCATCGAGAATTGAAGGATAAAGTTGAGAACCTAGTACCGATCATTGCAGACGTCCAAGATCGTAAACGAATGGAACAAATATTCGAGCAGCATCAGCCACATGTAGTTTTCCATGCGGCTGCGCATAAGCATGTTCCTTTGATGGAAGAAAACCCCTCAGAATCCATTAAAAATAATGTATTCGGTACACGTAATGTGGCAGAATGTGCAGATATTTATGGTGCAGAGCGGTTCGTATTGATTTCCACTGATAAGGCTGTTAACCCTACTAGCATTATGGGGACAACGAAGCGAATTGCTGAAATGTTTATTCAATGCTTAGCGAAGCAAAGTAAGACGAAATTCAGTGCTGTTCGATTCGGTAATGTATTAGGTAGTCGAGGAAGTGTTATTCCGTTATTCAAGGAGCAAATTGCTAAAGGTGGGCCAGTAACCGTTACTCATCCTGAGATGGTTAGATACTTTATGACGATACCTGAGGCTTCCAGACTTGTTATTCAAGCAGGTGCATATGCTAACGGCGGTGAAATTTTCATTCTTGATATGGGTGAACCCGTGAAGATCGCAGATCTTGCTAGAGACTTGATTCGTCTATCTGGCTATGAGCCTGAAGTTGATATTGAAATTAAATATTCAGGCATACGCCAAGGTGAGAAGCTTTATGAGGAATTATTGCTGGAAGAAGAAGGAATGACCGATACAGAGCATAGTCGTATCTTTATCGGCAGACCCGCATCCTTCAATCGTGAAGATATTGAACTAGAGTTAAGACGGTTAGAACGTATATTAGGTGAAGATCGTGCAATTATTCAAGAGCTATTGTCTCGAATTGTTCCTACATATATTAGGGAGACGAAGAAAGATAAGAGGGTTCTTGTTACGAGTAGATAGACATGAAGAGGAAGAGAAGCATTGCTCGACTTCCTCTATTTTAGTTGCAAGGATGGTAGATACAATTGGTTAACACAACTAAAGAGAAAAAAATATATCTTTCTTCTCCACATATGAGCGATGAAGGTTTTGAAAAAGAATACGTAGAAGAAGCATTTGCGACGAATTGGTTATCATCCATAGGTGCGAATGTAACTGGTTTTGAAAAAGAGTTGGCATCAATGGTAGGTTCAAAGGATGCTGCTGCATTAAGTAGTGGAACAGCAGCTATCCACCTAGCTTTAAAAGCAGTAGGAGTTGAAGAAGGGGATATTGTTTTTTGTCAGTCGCTTACCTTTTCAGCTACTGCAAATCCAATTATTTATCAAAAAGCAATACCTGTTTTTATTGATAGCAATCAAGAAACTTGGAATATGTGCCCGATAGCACTAGAAGAAGCATTTGTAAAATATCCTCAAGTAAAAGCAGTTATAGTTGTACATTTATACGGGATGTCCGCTAATTTGGATGCAATATTGGATTTATGCAAGCGATATAATGTAGCATTAATTGAAGATGCTGCAGAATCTTTAGGTGCTTACTATAAAGGGAAACATACTGGAACCTTTGGGGAGTATGGTATTTTTTCTTTCAATGGTAATAAGATCATAACGACTTCTGGTGGTGGTATGCTAGTTTCAGATAATGTAGAAAAAATAGCGAAAGCTAAATTTTGGGCGACTCAATCCCGAGATCAAGCCAGACATTATCAGCACAGTGAATTAGGGTACAATTACAGAATGAGCAATGTAGTTGCAGGAATTGGCAGAGGACAACTTAAAGTATTGGATCAAAGAGTGGCTAAGAAGAAATATATATTTGATACATATAAAAGAGAATTAGGTCGACTTGAAGGCGTTGAATTTATGCCTATCAATGACTGGAATGAGCCAAATTATTGGTTAAGTAGTTTAACTATAAAAGGGAAGATCAAGCCTTTAGATATTATTCTTGCACTAGAAGAAGAAAATATTGAATCAAGGCCAGTTTGGAAACCAATGCATCTGCAGCCTTTTTTTGAACAATATGACTATGTCGGTACAAATGTTTCCGAAACGCTTTTTGAAAATGGACTTTGCTTGCCTTCAGACACAAATATGACTGATGAGGATTTAATTAGAATAATAAATATAATAAAAGGATTGTGGAATTAGCGATGATCCGAGAAAAAGGGTTCTACGAAAAGTACGTAAAACGATTACAAGATTTTATAGTAGCTCTGTTGGCACTTATTATATTAAGTCCGCTTTTTCTAATAGTAATAGTTCTAGTGAAAATTAAGCTAGGAAGTCCCGTTCTATTTACACAAGAGCGCCCTGGTTTGAATGAAAAGATATTTAAGATGTATAAGTTCAGAACGATGACCAGTGAAAAAGACGGAGAAGGCAAATTATTGCCTGACAATGTTAGACTTACACGCTTCGGAAAGCTTTTAAGAGCAACTAGTATAGACGAATTACCTGAATTGTGGAACATAGTTCGTGGAGACATGGCCTTGGTAGGTCCAAGACCATTATTAGTGCAGTATTTACCTTTATACAATGCTAAGCAACAAAAAAGACATAAAGTCAGACCTGGCCTAACGGGACATGCTCAAGTTAATGGGCGAAATGCAATTAGTTGGGATGAAAAATTCAAGCTTGATGTTGAATATGTTGATCATATTAGTTTCATAGGAGATAGGAAGATAATATTTTTAACTGTTAAAAAAGTTTTTGTAAGAGAAGGTATTAGCTCGAATACTTCAGCGACAATGGAGATGTTTAAAGGGTCTTCTTCTGAAAGTGTGAATCTATGAATACTAAACTATTAATAATTGGTGCAAATGGGCATGGAAAAGTAGTTGCAGATATAGCATTGAAGATGAATCAGTGGATGACTATTGCTTTTCTTGATGACAATGAGTCTCTAAAACTTTCAATGGGATTTGATGTGATCGCGAAGTCCACTGATGCTCATAAATATATTAATGAGTATGATATTTTTGTAGCTATTGGAAATAATATTATTCGCGAGAGAATAATGGCGGTACTAGACACTTTAGGAGCTAGCATCTCGGTATTACTTCACCCTAGTGCAATTATTGGAACAGAAGTGGAAATTGGTGCTGGTACCGTAGTTATGGCGGGAGTAGTTATTAATCCTTCTACGAGCATTGGAAAAGGATGCATTATTAATACAGGCTCAACTATTGATCATGATAATAGAATAGACGATTATGTACATATTTCACCAGGAGTTAATCTAGCGGGTACAGTTAGTATAGGTAGAAGTACTTGGATTGGTGTTGGAAGTGTTGTAATCAATAACGTGAAAATCACTTCGAATTGTATTTGCGGAGCAGGTTCAGTGGTAGTAGAAGATATATCTGAAACTGGCACTTATGTTGGAGTTCCAGCAAAGAGGCTACGTTAAATTAAATAAATGAGGGAGAAATAACATGGATTTATTATATAAAACTTTATTTTATATAAGCGGGTTTATAATTGTTTGGGCAATGGTTGGTTATCCATTATCTATAAAGGTTATTGGGAACATTTACAAGAAACGCAGGTTAGAAAAAGACTATTCACATCAACCTTTTGTAACTGTAATGGTAGTTGCTCATAATGAGGAAAAGGTAATACTTGAAAAGCTTAATAACATTATAGAATTAAATTATCCCAGAGAAAAAATTAAATTCTTAATTGCATCTGATAATAGTACTGATAAGACAAATGAAATCGTAAAACAGTTTATAAGAGAACATCAAAATCTAGATGTTCGACTCTATGAGGTTAAGGCACGTAAAGGAAAAACAAATGCTCAAAATGAAGCACATAAAACAGTAACAACAGAGTATTTAGTTATGACTGATGCCAATTCTATTATGGATAAAGACTCTGTAAAAGAACTAATGGCAGCTTTTACTTCGGATGAAATTGCATACGTATCGGGAAGATTATCTATTGTAAATCAGGCATCTAGCGATGTGAGTAATGCTGAAGCGAACTATTGGGACAGTGATTTAGCTACGCGTGCGATTGAGGGAAGAATACAGACAATAACTGCAGGAAATGGTGCATTATATGCTTGCAGGACAAAGGAATACTATGATTTTGATCCGATTCAATGTCATGATAGCGCGATGCCACCATTATATGCTCTTAAAGGTAAAAGAGCTATTGCGAACCATGACGCGATTGCAAATGAGAAAGCGGGGGAAGTTATAGAAGATGAATTCGGACGTAAAGTGAGGATGAATCGAATTATTCTAAAGCATATTTTGCCTGATGTAAGAATATTAAATGTATTTAAATATAAATGGTTTTCATTTTTTTATTTTGGTCATAGAACATGTAGATATCTTCTATGGATTGCACATTTAATGTTGCTTGTAACTAATACGGCATTAATACCAGAATCTTGGTTTTATTTGATCACATTTGTAGGACAGGTGATGTTTTACCTATTGGCACTAATAAGAGCGATTACCAAATTAAATAACAAATATCTGACATTAATTTATTACTATTGTGTCACAATTGTTGCCCAATGGGTTGGTGTATATAACATATTGTCTGGAAGGGCAAAGCCTTTTTGGGAAAAAGCGGAAAGTACTAGATGATGAGATGTTAAATGTTTAATGGTGTTGTGAGGAGAATACTTAAAGTCCGTCGTTAATAAAGTTTACTAATGAATTTAAAAGTTGATGAGACTTTCGTTCATAAATAAGAAACTCCTAAAATGAAACTTAACATTAATTACTTTATTGATAATCAAATTTAAGCTAGACACTTAAATACGGGAGAGAGAAATATGAGTAAAGTATTTTTTGCTACAAGGGTACGCGGTTTTTTCAAACATTTATTTAATAATAAGAGTATTAACCACGAGTTTATGTATAAGGATATTTATGAAGTAAACAGTAGAAAAAGAGTGGTACTTTCTAAAGTAGCTAGGTGGAGGTTATTTGATTGGCTGGGTGTAATTCAGGTAATTGATTGTATGAATAAAGAGAGTGATATAAATGGTAGTTTCAATCGATTTCTAATCTCAGATAAACCATATTTTATTTATCTTGAGAATCCAACAGCATTATATCATTATAGAATTGGAAGAAACAACAGTTGGTTAGGACGAAGGAAGATTTCTAATTTATTAAATAATGAAAATTTAAAGGCAATTGTATGTATGTCTGAAGCTTGTTTTAGTACTTTTGATGATGTTTGTGGAAAACTAAATGAAAAGAAAGTGATCAAAAAGTTAATATATCCTTATGTTCCTAATAATCCACTTGTATCAGAAAATAGTATTAAGAGTAGATGTGAAAAAGATGAGCTTAATTTGCTTTTTATCGCTCAGGGAACACGATTTGTTTCAAAAGGAGCATTAGAAGTAATCGAAGCATACAAAAAACTATACTCCAAAAATAAAAATATTAATTTAACTGTGGTAACGTCTATTAAAGAGCTGGATGAGAGTTTATTGAATAGACTTAAAGAAGCATCAAACATTAAACTTCGGGATTTTAATTTAAACTGGGCAGAAATGGAAGCAATGTACGAAAACAGTAGTGTGTTATTACAACCTACAAGTGATGAAAGCTTTGGATTGACAATTTTAGAAGGAATGAAGGCTGGATTGCCGGTAATTTCTACAAAACTATATGCAATCCCTGAAATGATTAAAGATGGGGTGAACGGATATATTACAGAACCAAAATGGTGGTTTTTTGATGAAAATAACATACCCAATCCAAAGGTATGGAATAATAGAAAAAAGACGATTCATTCTAGAAAGTTAGATGAAGATTTAATACAGTTTATTTATGAAAAAATTGACAAGTTAAATAAGGATAGGGATCTTTTAGAGGGGATGTCGCTAAAGTCGTTCCGTATTTCCAACTCTGTTCCTTTTAGTGAGGCTTCAATTACTGATTCATGGAATAGCTTATTAGATACTATTGGCAATGAAGAGAAGTAACCAAGTAGTCTAAACCACTGCAGATTTTGTAGTTCGTCCATCTATGTTAATTAGAAAAGACGAACTTAAAGAGTGGTATTAATATATTATAAATGCATATTGAGAGGTATATTATGAAAATTTTGCACATTAATTCTTATTATTCCTATTACGGGAAGCCAGGATTTCATAAAAATTTATATGATATCCAAGTTGCGAATGGCGATGAAATCACAGTATATGTTCCATTGGATTATGAGATTAACACTAGTAGATTCGATTTTGGGGGTTATACAAAAATTGTGAAAACTCATAATTCTTACGATAGATATTTTTTTCATATGAAGCAGGGAAAAATATTTAGAGATATAAATGATCGTTACATCATATCAAACTTTGATTTGATCCATGCTCACTCTCTCTTTTCTAATGGTTATATTGCTTATAAATTATTTGAAAAATATAAAATACCATATATTGTAGCAGTGCGGGATACGGATGTTAACATATTCTTCAAAAAATTATTTCATTTAAGAAATCTGGGAGTAAAGATAATGAAATATGCTAAAAAAATAGTTTTTTTATCACCTGTATACAAAGAACTTACCTTAAGTGAATATGTTCCAGAAAGTTTAAGAGACAGCATGAGAGAAAAAATGGTAGTGATTCCAAACGGTATAGATCCATTTTGGTTGGAAAATAGGGATAATATACCTTTATCTAGTAATGATAAAAATGAAATTAATATAGTTTTTGCAGGACGTGTATCAAAACGGAAAAACCCTTCTACAACAGCAGAAGCATGTAGTATTTTACAAAAAAAAGGCTATAAAGTTAAGTTTACTGTAGTTGGACCAAAAGACGATCAAAATGAGTATGAAAAACTTGTGAGATATAATTTTGTTAATTACATTGATCCTCAACCAAAGGAAAATTTAATTAATATATATAGGGATAATGGAATATTTGTAATGCCTTCCGTAACTGAAACCTTCGGTTTAGTTTACGTTGAAGCTATGAGTCAAGGTCTACCAGTTATATATTCAAAGGGGCAAGGTTTTGATGGGCAATTCGACGAAGGAACTGTGGGGTATCACGTGGACTGCTTCGATGCGGTTGAAATCTCAAATAAAATAATTGACTTAATTGAAAATCACGAAAATATAAGGGAGAATTGCTTGGTACTTTGCGAAAGATTTAAATGGGAACATATTCATAAAATGTATTTGGAAATTTATAAATAGTAAAAGTATATGGCATTGTGGGGAATTTTTTATAATGAATAAAAAGAAAATTATAATTGATATAATTCTTAACATCGTTTCTAATGCAATTCCCATTCTTACACTACAATTAATCATTCTGCCTTTAGTTGCGGCAAAAGTGGGTGATGGACGGTATGGTTTAATAATTACACTTATAAGTTTGTTTACTTTATTTAGCCATCCGATGGGCTCAGTTCTAAACAATATAAGATTATTAGAGCAAAAAGAATATGTGAAAAAAAAATATAAAGGTGATTTTAACATACTACTCGTATTTAGTATAGTTTTAAACACATTTATTATGATATTTGCTACCTTCTATTATATTGGTTTTCAATCCACTTCTAGTATAGTATTAATAGTATTAATATCCATATTGAATCTAATTAGAGAATATCTTATTGTTTCTTTCAGAATAATATTAAATTACAAGGGGATTCTGATTAATAATCTATATTTGGTTTTAGGATACTTTATAGGTTATTTGATATTTATTTTTAACGGATATTGGCAAATGATTTATATTTTTGGTTTTTTGTTTAGTATAATTTATATACTCTTCAACTCTAATATACTTAACGAAGGATTCAAAAGGACACAATTTTTCAAAAGTACAACAAAAAAAACTATTATTTTATTTTTTTCAGTTCTAATTGTTACTGCTTTATCTTATGCCGACAAACTAATATTATATCCTTTACTTGGTGCTTCTGCTGTATCAATATATTACGTTGCAACTATTTTGGGTAGAATTGTTTCTATGGGAATAACGCCAGTTAATGGTGTTATATTAAGCTATCTATCAAGAATGGATAAGATTAAAATGAAACACTTTTTGAAGTTTTTTTCTGCTTTGCTCATTATGGGCACAATAAGTTATGTGATTTGTATTTTAATAAGTAAACCATTATTGAACTTATTATATCCGGAGTGGGCCGAGAAATCATTGGAATTTATTTATATAACTACTTTAAGCGCGATATTAAGCCTAATAAGTTCATCAGTAAATTCATTTATATTAAAATTTTACAACATTAACTGGCAAGTGATTGTAAATGTATTAAATCTAATATTGTATATAATCCTAACATTAATACTTTATAAAAATTATGGATTAATGGGTTTTTGTATAGGTATTCTTATTTCAAATATTTTCAAATTATTATTAATGTTATCAATATTATTAATTAATTTTTATAAAAATAAGAAGAAAATTAATGTTAACTAGGTGGGGTCCAAATGATGTTAAAAGATCGTAACTATTTTATATCTAAAAATATTAATGATAGATTCAAAAAAAATATTGATATTGGAGACTATAAATTTCAGTATAACGACAGAAATGCTTTTTTTTGTGAAGATAAAGGGAATAAAATCGTTATATTCGGACTATTAGTTGATAGTTCTAATAGTGATAGAACAATACAAGAGATAGCTAAAGAATTGGTACAATCTCCAAATGTGACAGAACTAATAAGTAAAAGTAAGAAACTCGCAGGTCGCTTTGTCATTGTCTATAGATCTAATCAAGACTTTATAGTACTCCCAGATGCAACTGCTAGTATTCATGTGGCACATACTATAGTTCATAATGGGTTAGAAATATCTTCAAATCCTAAGTTGATTGCCGATAATAATGGATACATTGAATCAGAACAGTCAAAGAAAGTTAAATCCCAAGCTGCTGAAATGCATCCGCTACCTTATGAAATGTCGATGTATGATGAAATAAAAATAGTTAATGCTAATCATTATTTAGATTGTCAAAAAAGGTTAGGTGTTAGATATTATCCATTAGAAAAAAAGGATGATATAAGTTTTGATGTCGCTTCAAGAAAATCAGCAGAATTACTTTCTAATATAGCAAAAGGGTATATAAAGAATTCATTGTTATCAATCCCACTTACTTCTGGAATAGATAGTAGAACTGTGTTGTCGCTATTTAAAGATGATGCTGAAAGTATACCATTGTACACTTTTTATCACGAGAATTTCTCAGACAAGACTTCTGATATTGTTGTTCCAGCACGAATATCAGAACATTATAACTTGGATTATTACTGTATTAAAGATTTGGATATTCCTAAGAATATATACAATATATTCTTAGAAGAACTAGGTAGTAATGTTAATAATTCAATTGCTAGAAATGCATATACGTACTTTAAGAGTGATTTTTCTCATTGCACTTTTTTATCGGGGGATATTATCCCACTTGTTAAAAGCAGTTTCGGTAGAAATATTCCAGAAATGTTTGCAACACATCAATATTTTGTAACAAAAACACATAACTATTCTTATTATAATAAGCTAGAAGTTAAGAGATGGATTAGAGATATAAGATCGTATGTTAAAATCACGAATACATCTAAGTATGATCTATTTTTCTGGGAGCATAGAATAGGAAGATGGACAGCTAATAACCTTCTAAACTATGATATACTAACTGATTCTTTAAATTTATTTAATTGTCGAGAATTAATTGAAACATGGTTATTAGTTCCGAGAGCTGAACGAACTAAACACTCAATTCACAAGAATATTATTACAAGAATGTGGAATGAATTGTTAAATTTCCCAATTAATCCGGATAGAAAAAATAAACTGTTATATAATAGTTCACTTTTGTTTTATCTTGGGAGTTTTATTAAGTATAAATTGAATCGGGGGAATTATTAAATTATAATTCATAAGTTAGTATAGGGATTGTCTTAAAGTTAAACAGGAAGAGCATGCAAAGGAAAGGGTTTTATATGAATTTAAATGAGTTTGAGCTAAGAAAATATAAACAAGATCGGAATATTAGTATTGCAGTGTTGTCCTCTTTTCCACTTCTAATTATACAACTTTTTTTACTGCATTTTTTTAATATTTTCGGGACAAGTTTAGGCAATACTGTACAGCTAATAACAAAGGTAATTGTAGGGTTGTTATTTTTAAGTGTTTTACCTACTATTATAAATAGGAATTTGTTAATATTCTTATTTACTTATTTAATTGGTCTAGGAATATTTGGTTTAAACTTCTTAATATTCCCCCAAAATATCCCTAATTTAATTGATATAATCTTTCCCTTTTTTTTTACTTGTCTTCCAAGTTTTATTTATAGTTATAGTATACAGAAGAGAAATGTTTTTTTTGATATAATGGTAAAATTCAGCGTTGTTGTATTCTGTCTTGGAACGATATTAGGAGTGCTAGCCTTTACCAAAACAATTAATTTAGGACAATATAATATGGCTTTATCTTATTATATGTTATTTCCCTCTGTAATTGGTTTATATAATTTTTTTACCTTTAAAAAAATTACTCATCTGTTACAGGTTATTACATCTATTGCAGTTATTTTGGCATTGGGTTCACGAGGAGCAGTTTTATGTATTTTATTTTATGTTATTTTGTATCTTATTGCTAATAAACCTAAACTAACCATCAAAACAATTTACTTTTACAGTACTGTTTTCACTTTATTCTTATTGATTATGAGTAATTTTGAAAGAATAACTAATTATTTATTTGAAGTTTTTTATAAATTGGGAATTAGGAGTAGGACTTTGTACGAGTTTTCAGTAAGTGATTTAAACCTAAGTGGACGAGATTTATTGTACAACGAAATAATAAATCAAATAAAAGAGCATCCTTTTATAGGTATTGGAATTACAGGCGATAGATTACAATTAGGCATGTATACACATAATATAGCATTGGAGATACTCTCAGGGTTTGGAATTGTTTTGGGTACTTTTATTCTCTTTTTTATAATTATTATTTCTCTAACTAGTATAAAAGGAACTAATAAATTTGATTTAAATCTCATGATTATATGGATTAGTTTAGGTCTTATTCCTTTATTGGTCAGTAATTCATATTTACAATCTTTCCATTTTTGGATTTTTATGGGCTTGGCATTTAAAACTTTTACAGATAAAATTAAAGTTAGGACTAGGGGAGAGAACAGTACGAGTGTTAGTAATATTTAAGTGTAAAGTATTTAATCTTCTAAATATATAATTGATAGTTTGTAGGAGGTAACGGTATTGAAAATTACAATTGCAGGGACAGGTTATGTTGGGCTTGCTAATGCTGTATTATTAGCGCAACATAATGATGTAATAGCTCTTGATATTCTTCAAGAAAAGGTTGATCAAGTTAATAATAGAGTCTCCACTGTAGTCGATGCAGAAATTGAAGATTATCTTACAAATAAAAGTTTGAATTTATTTGCTACAACAGATAGTTATTTAGCATATAAGGAAGCGGAATATGTTATTATTGCTACTCCTACAAACTATGACCCAGATCAGAATTATTTTAATACACGATCTGTTGAAGCAGTAATTGCAACTGTATTATCCATTAATCCAGATGCGGTCATGATAATTAAGTCAACAATTCCAGTTGGTTATACAGTCCAATTGAGAGAAATGTTTAAAACTGACAACATTATCTTCTCACCTGAATTTTTAAGAGAAGGTAAGGCTCTCTATGATAATTTATATCCTTCGAGAATTGTTGTAGGAGAAAAGTCTGATCGTGCTGAAAAATTCGCAGAATTATTAGTGCAAGGTGCATTAAAACAGGATATTTCTATATTATATACTGGTTCGACGGAAGCGGAAGCGATAAAATTATTTGCAAATACTTATTTAGCCTTGAGAGTAGCATACTTTAATGAACTAGATTCTTATGCAGAGATTAGAGGACTAGATACCAAGGAGATTATTGAAGGTGTTGGATTAGATCCTCGTATTGGTACTTATTATAATAATCCTTCATTTGGATATGGTGGCTATTGTCTACCGAAAGATACTAAGCAATTATTAGCCAATTATGCTGATGTTCCTCAAAATATTATGTCAGCAATTGTTGATGCTAATCGTACAAGAAAAGATCATATCGCAGATATGATTTTGCAAAGAAAGCCAAAGGTAGTTGGAATCTATCGTCTAACCATGAAAATGGATTCTGATAATTTTAGACAGTCAGCAATACAGGGTGTAATGAAACGTATTAAAGCTAAAGGTATTGAAGTAGTTATCTATGAACCATCAATGGTGGAAGATGAATTCTTTAATTCAAGAATTCTACGTGATCTTGAAGAATTCAAGCAACATTCAGATGTTATAATAGTTAATCGACTAACAGATGAATTAAAAGATGTACTCGAAAAGATATATACTAGAGATATATATAGCAGAGATTAACCAATAAAACCCAAGGAGGCTCCCCCATGACAATTCGCAAAGCAATAATCCCAGCAGCAGGTCTAGGAACACGCTTCCTACCAGCAACAAAAGCACAACCGAAAGAAATGCTCCCAATCGTGGACAAGCCTACCCTACAATATATTATTGAAGAGGCTGTTGCATCGGGAATTGATGAGATCCTTATTATTACAGGTCGCAATAAGAAGTCAATCGAGGATCATTTTGACAAATCCGTTGAATTAGAGCTTGAGCTAGAGGCAAAAGGGAAGAAGGAGCTACTAGAAATGGTTCAAAACATTTCTAATATGGTCAATATTCATTATATCCGTCAGAAAGAGCCCAAGGGCTTGGGTCACGCGATCTATTGTGCAAAAAGCTTTATTGGTAATGAGCCATTCGCAGTCTTGCTAGGGGACGATATCGTCCATAGTGAGAAGCCATGTCTTAAGCAGCTTATAGATGTGTATGAATATTACAATAGCTCTGTTCTAGGCGTACAGCAAGTGGAGCAGAAGGATGTACATAAGTATGGGATCGTCGATGGACAGAAGATAGACAATTCCGTGTCTCGTGTCAATCAATTGGTTGAGAAGCCTAAAACTGATGATGCACCTTCTAATATTGCGATTCTAGGACGCTACATTATTACGCCCGAAATCTTCACTATTCTTGAACAAACGCCTCCAGGGGCGAATGGTGAGATTCAACTTACAGATGCGCTCAATCAATTATCACGTAGCGAAGCAGTCTATGCATACGAATTTGAAGGACGTCGTTATGATGTTGGAGATAAGCAAGGGTTCTTGGAAGCAACGGTGGAATACGCGTTGAGAAGAGAAGAACTTAGCGAACCATTTATGGCATACTTAAAATCAATTGTGAACATAGAAGGATAATTTATGCAACATAATAGAAAAACTCTCCGTCTAATATTGTGGGGACTTGTTATTGCTCTGCTAATATCAATATTTCTACTATCCAATCAACCAGCTTCAAGTTCCGCGAAACTCAGTACGACTATTGCCCAGCATACGATTCATATTTATGAGAAGTTGACAGGAACGGATATTACGATTAAGCAGTGGGATCGTCAGTTACGTAAAGCTGCACATTTCTCGTTCTACTGTGCATTAGCCATCTTGGTGATGACTTTATGTCTAGTCAGTGGCTTAAGTAGGAAGAGGTCTATCTTAATTACTTTCGTTGGTGGAGTTATTTATGCGAGTCTAGATGAATTACATCAGCTCTTTGTCAATGGTAGAGGTGCGAGTGTACGGGATGTTGGTATTGACAGCTTAGGCGTAATCCTTGGCATTACAATTATATGGATAGTTAGTAGGAGATGGAAACAATGAAAAAGTGGAAAAAGGTAGTAATATGGATAGCTTCAATTCTAGTAGTAGTTGCTATAGGCGGAGCTTTTGCAGCGAATTATGCGATTGATAAGATGCTAGGCTCGATGAGCGGTATAGGTGCTGAGATTATGGACAATACAGGAGACGAAGGTGGGTCAGTTAATGAACCGACACTAGATAGCCCTGATGTTCCGCAGAATGAGGATGTTAATTCGGAAGACGTTAACTCTAATAACTCAGATGATACTCCTGTAAGCAATGATTCCTCGCCATCTACTGGCAATAACGGTGAAGGTGGAGGCAGCACTGGAACGATTGCTCCTGATCCCGATTCAAGTGAGAGTCAACCATCAGAGGGTGACAAAGATACAGGCGGTTACAGTGCTTCCGTCTCTACTGATAAGGCCAAGGAAATTGAAGAGAACGTAACGCTAGGCGAAAAGGCAAAAGTGGTTTCGATTCTAACAAAGCGATTATCTGCTTCTGATCTTGCAACGATCCAGTCGCTAGCGAGTGGTGGATTATCTGTTGAAGACAAAAAGGAAGCCAGAACGTTAATGCTGGAAAAGCTATCAGAGGATGAGTACGATCAGCTTATTGCGATTGCAGCGAAGTATGGCGTGAGCCAAGGCAAGTCCTATGCCGAGGTTTCTAAGGAATAGTACGAGCTTGACGCGTTAATACTTCGAACAAGTAGATTGAATAGATTTTGTCAGATGAAAAACCTTCAAGTATAGTAATTCATGTCGTAAGATATGAGCTACAATTTTGGAGGTTTTTTTGTTGATATGCCGATTTGACGTATACTAAAATGATTAATAGTCGAATATGTATACTAAAACGATAAAGATTGAGAGGTTATATATGAAGAAATACTATAAATGGATAAACTTAATTGGACTCGTTGTGATGCTTATCATTAATTTTGCAGCCACGAGAGGCAAGATTGGAGGTAGGACAACGGCTGAAATATCCGCCCAATACCCAGTGTTAATTACTCCAGCAGGTTACACCTTTATAATATGGTCACTGATCTATGTATTTCTGATCGGATTTGTTATTTATTCATTCACTAGAAAAGGTAGGGAAGATAAAGTTAGTGAAATGGTTGGTCCTTACTTTTACCTTAGTTGTCTATTCAACAGTTTATGGATAATTTTATGGCAATTTGAGAAGATAACGAGTAGCGTATTTATAATGTTAGCGTTAATAATCACAATAATTGTAATATATATTGCGACACAAAAGTTTATCGTCGAGCAACAAAACAAAATAAATGTTTGGTTCGTGTCTGCGCCTTTTAGTTTATATCTTAGTTGGATATGTGTTGCGACGATAGTTAATATTGCAGTAGCACTATATGCAAATCAGTGGCATGGATGGGGAGTAAGTGATATAGCTTGGACGATATTAATGCTTCTTGTCGCTACATTACTTGCATTAGGTATAAGTTTTAGAAATATTGATCCGATTGCTGTGCTAGTGTTTGTTTGGGCGTTTATAGGTATTGGTGTAAAGCAACAAGCAGTTCCTGCTGTTGCAATTACTGCCTTTGTATTAGCGGGTGTCTTATTCATTAATGCTATCTTTCTAGTTGCAAAGAGATGGAGAAAGAAATCTATATCATAGGACTAATGAACATCCTATGATGGCTTTCAAGCCAAATTGCTACAGTTTTCTCGTACAAACTGTTACATGGTGTAATAGATTTGTATAATGTAGCAGTTTTTAGCGTAAACTATTAATTGCATTAATCTTTCTTTCGACATTTATTATCAGTATAATAAGGAATAGATAATATTGACAGGAAGTAGGTGTAAGCTATGGTATCAGAGGATTTTTCTAAATTATGGAATAAGCTTTCACGAGATTGGAAATTGACGCTGGAACAAGAACTATCACCCTTAACAGAAGGGCAATTAAATATTTTGGAGTTACTGCTAGAGTGCTCACCGATGAAGCCATCTGATTTACTCCAGCATTTATCAACGACTCCAGCAGCAATTACAACAATTCTTGATCGCATGGAGCGCAATGAGTTAATTATTAGAGTGCGAGATGAAAAGGATCGCCGCGTTGTTTGGATTGAAGTAACAGATAAGGGTCAAGCTGAGACTGAAAGAGGATCGAAGATTAAGCGAGACATTATTGAACAGTCGCTCGATAACATTTCCGCTCATAATCAACAGCTGCTCGTTTACTTGCTTGGTAAGGTTGCTAGTTCATCGTAGAGGACATATATCATCTGCAAGCTAATAGGCAAGTGAATAAAAAGATATCTTTTCGTTGATCTCTATTCGAAAGTGAATAAGGAGAGAACATTAAGATATCTTTTGTATTTTTTATCGCATATCTAGTGGACGAAGCTCAGCTACTAATACTTTACATTGGGCTCTGAACGTTGTCCAATCAACTTTAATTGTTTGGTTCATTTTTAACTTAGCAGTAATTAATGCATTATTTACAATAATCGCTTTCTCTATATCTTCATCTGACCACTCTGCTAGGTAGTAAGTTTCGTTGTTCGGCAATTGTTGCAAATAGCTATTTAGGGTTATTAACATTTGGCGATCATTGGAACTTAACCCTTTGCCTGGATAACTATGTGGCATAGTTCCATAGGTTAACTGATCAATAATTATTTGTAATTGATTGGAGATGATTTGCGGATTATTCCAATTTTCAGAGTCCTGCATTGCTAGTATTCCTTGTAATTCAACTAAAGAACGTTGTGTGTTATGTACAAAATATTGATGTTGATCCCATTTATATTGGTAGATTGTCAACCCTATTATGAGTAAGGAAATAGCTATACACAAGCTTATTGTTTTATTCCGATTCTTCAAAATATCATCTCCCTATCCATTCGAAGATTTTCTATACTACGATATTAATTCCAGTAATATTCCAATATACTTGTTCCCCATGATCATATGATATTTATTATTATTGCTTTGCCGCCTGCATCGATTCAAGTCGTTTGTTAAGCATCGCTAGATTGCTCTCTAACGCGTCGTAATCCTTCGAACTGAGTAGTGAGTCATCTCGTGATTCTAATGTCTCAGCAACAGGTAGAATACGATAGCGATTATAGCTGTCTGGCTTATAGCGATGTACCCATGTTGGCGTTGCTTCAACATTCGTTAATTCAATGGCTCCTGTTTCATAATGCTTGCGTATATTAACTTTGTAGATTACGCCATAATCCTTAGATTCACCACGTTGATTGGAGATGAAATTACCCATGGAATATATGATTAGTCCTTGTCGTTCATTACCATCTTCATCGAACGTCGAAAGCATTTCATAAGGCTGGAGCACATGTGGATGCGAACCTGCAATAATGTCAGCACCAGCAGCAATGAGCTCACGCGCTAATGACTTCTGTTCCTCACTCGGCTGTGTTTGATATTCATTGCCAAAGTGAAGCGCGATCGTTATGACTTCAGCGCCGTCTGCACGCAATTGGTTCATATCTGCAATGATCTTATCTTTATCGATCAAATTAACGAGATAATCTTTGCCTGCTGGGATCGGAATGCCATTGGTACCGTATGTATACGATAATACTCCCATAGCAATATCGTTATGCTCAATAATGGTCGAAGCTTGGGACTCTTCCATCGAAGCAGCAGTACCAACCGTTGTAAAACCAATATTGTGGACATTTTCTAGTGTAAGCAACAAACCTTTTTCGCCTTTGTCTAGAGAATGATTGTTGGCAGTAGACAGTAGATTAAAGCCTGCATTCCATAAAGCATCAGCTAGCTCGGTCGGTGCATTGAAGGTAGGGTAACCAGTATATCCGAACTCGCTTCCTGCAATTGGCGTCTCTAGGTTCGCCATCACCCAATTACCGTCTTCAAGAATAGAGGCAATCGGCTCGAAAAACGGAGTAAAATCGTATGTATCTGTTTCTTTATTATAGGCGCCCGGTAGTTGCGGTGTATGACTCATAATATCGCCAACGCCGATCCAAACCGCATCAGTATATTCAGGGAGTGTAGGTGTAGGCTCAGGGGTAGCAATAACGACAGGTTCATCCGTTGTTTCATTGCCAGATTGACTAATTGGTGTATTCAAATGATTAAGATCTTCGGACTGTTTCGCATTAATGATAACGAAAAAAGCTACGATAGCAATGAGTATAAATAGTATCAATATACCGTTTATAAGCCAAAGCAATTTACGCTTAGGTAATGATGATCTTGAACTCATCTGTTCACCTTCTCTATTAATATTTGGTCAAAAAAAACCGTTCGACCGATTCAAGGACACGATCGAACGGCATTGAACATTCCATTCCAATAAAGGTTCAAAAAGTGGGCTTTCGAAAGCCGAGCAGGTGAAACGCTACTTGAGAAAGGCGGAAGCGCAAATGTACGTTATTGGTACATGCGATCCTACAATGTTTCTGTAAGAAACATACATCGGAAGCATATGCTATACTTTCCAAGTTCGCTTCAACTTCGACGTCGACTACGCTACGACAGCATAATCATCGTTATCAAAGTCCGCTTTTTGAACTTCCCATTCCAATAAAGGTTCAAAAAGTGGGCTTTCAGAATCGAGCAGGTGAAACGCTACTTGAGAAAGGCGGAAGCGCAAATGTACGTTATTGGTACATGCGAACCGTACTTTCCAAGTTCGTTTCAGATGCGACGTCGAGTAATCAACGACAGCATAATCATCGTTATCAAAGTCCACTTTTTGAACTTCCCCTAGAGAAAATATTGGGCAGCTTGTGTTAATTGTTGCTGGCTGTACAGCGACCATGGCGCTTGCTGCTCTGGCGGAATCGATTGGAACGACATCAGTTCCTTCGTTGTTGGATGAGCGACAGTAATTGAAGTTGACCAAAGCGCGATTTGAGAATAGCGTTGTTGTACAACTTTTCCATACTTTTGATCTCCGACAAGAGGACAACCAATATGAGCCATCTGAGCTCTAATCTGATGGGATCTACCCGTATATAATTTGATAGCTACTAGACTGCGACCATTCGCTTGATGTAGTACTTTATAGCTTAATTTGGCATCTTTACTATCTTGTGTTGGTGCATTGTAGACTGTTACTTGATTTATGCGAGTATCCTTGACGATATAATGCAATAGATCGGCTTCTAGCGTCGATGGAACGCCTTCTACGACACATATATAGGTTTTATCGAATGAACGACTACGCACCGCTTCAGACAAGCGAGAAGCGGCTTTAGATGTCTTAGCGAACAACATTGCACCACCAACAGGGCGATCGAGTCGATGGACAAGGCCTAAGTAGACATTGCCAGGCTTTTCATAGCGAATCTTAATATCCTCTTTAAGTAATGTAAGCATATCTGGATCGCCTGTTTCGTCCTCTTGAGAGGGGATGCCAGGTGGCTTCTGCACAACAATGATATGATTATCCTCGTAAATAATCGGGATCTGCATTAGTTGGACTCCCAACGACCCAAGATACCGCAAGGCAGTGCTAGACCAGACTTTGTAATGGGCAGGCCGATTTCTCCACAGTTAATTTCTCCGCCGTATTTTTTCTGCATGCTCATCGTAAGCAAATGCTCTAGTACGGTAGGAGAAAGTCCAGTTGTGTACGAATTAATAAGTAAAAATAATGGATTATCACTAAGAATACTTGTACATTCCTGCAGGAATGGGAATAAATTCTCTTCTAGCTTCCAGGTTTCACCTTTTGGTCCACGTCCATAAGACGGAGGGTCCATTATAATGGCATCGTATGTACGGCCACGACGTTGCTCACGCTGTACGAATTTGAAAACATCATCCGTAATGTAGCGTATTGGTGCATCTTCAAGTCCAGAAAGTTGAGCATTTTCTTTCGCCCATTGTACCATACCTTTGGATGCGTCAACATGACATACTTCAGCACCTGCAGCAGCACATGCTACTGTAGCTCCACCTGAATAGGCAAATAAGTTCAACACGCGAATCGGGCGGTTAGCTTGGCGGATCTTGTCCATCATCCAGCTCCAGTTCGCTGCTTGTTCAGGGAATAGCCCCGTATGCTTGAAGCTAGTCGGCTTAATATGGAAACGAAGCTCTTTATAGCTAATGGTCCAACGCTCCGGTAATTTATCATTTTTCATCTGCCATTCTCCGCCGCCAGAATTGCTGCGATGGTAGTGAGCATCTGCTTTGCGCCATTGCTCATTCTCGTCTTGGATAGGCCAAATAATTTGAGGATCGGGGCGACGAAGTACGTAATTCCCCCAACGTTCTAGCTTATCACCTTCACCAGTGTCGATTACTTCAAAATCTGTCCATTGATCTGCTATATACATTCAATTAATTCCTTCCTAATCGTAAGTCTTGTCGAGATATGTTATCATCGCTTATTATAACGAAGGAAAGCAATCTTATCAATGTAGGAACATATATTTTATATAGAAGGGCTTGAATGAAATGTTACATTTTGAATGCGAATGCGGTAATAAAACAGCTTTTTTTGCTACAGGTGATATGGATGAACGAAGAATAGAGAGTCTAGATATGGAAGATGATGATGCGGTAAGTTATATTATTAGCGAAGATCGGATCACTTTGAAGTGTGGATTTTGCGGTAAACGCTATGTACTGAAAAACTATGAAAATCTATAATTTAAACTAGGACTGAACAGTCCTAGTTTTGAAAGGGTGAAGAGATATGGTCGCGAAAAATCGAGAGCAACTTATCCATGTTGCTGCCCGTTTATTTTTAAGTAAGGGCTACAAATATACAAGTATCGAAGATGTATGTATTCGAAGCGGCATATCGCGCTCCAATCTTTACTATCACTTTAAGAGCAAGGAAGAATTATTATTTGCCGTTGTAAGCTTTTGGGGTAATCGATATGAGTCGGCATTAGAAATTTCACTGGGACAAGAAGAGATTTCTGCTAAGCTGAGAATTGAAAGCTTTATTGAGCTACTGCTGCAAGAAATTGCTGCTAGAGGGAATAAAGGGACATGCCCATTTACCGCGATGTACCAGCAAAGTCCGGTTGATGCGAAGGACGTACATGATCGCATTCAACAGTTTTTCAATGTATTATATGAGCTCATTAAGAAGTTACTAGAGCAAGGCATCCAAGCTGGGGAATTTCGAGTAGGAATAAGTAGCGGTGAATGTGCTTACTTGTTCGTATCTGCTTTGGAAGGGTCACTTATACTAGCAGAAACATTGAATGATATAACAATTGTACGTACAACCTCTGATCGATTTTTCAAATTGCTCGTATAGTGAGCATGCAGTGGTATTAGCTTCCCAACTTTGCAATCTGCGCTAAGCTAATTCAACACATTGCAGCCAATCTGCTACACTAGCGGACTGTAAGAACGTTATTTCTGAGTTTTCCGCATATTTTGAGTTTTCGCGGACTCAGAAGACCTTATTTGCTCGTTCACTAGTGAATGTTGAGCGCAATACTGTCAATAGCGTCCTGTGTGTCCTCTTAACTCTCAAAGTGTTGGTTTTACGCTAATTAGCGTCCTGTGAGTCCGCTCGTTTGAGCACTAGTATGCTAGTGCGTCGTAACAAAGCCAAAAGTAGCATTGAAAAGTAATTAGTCTGTTTACAATTATACTTGTATGTACAAGTGAGTGGTTTTAGTATATAATAACACTATTATTGTACGTACAACCTAAGGGGGATGGAATTTATGCTAACAACAAAAGCATATCAATTTTGGTTTATTACAGGTAGTCAGCACTTATATGGTCCTGAAACATTAGAGGAAGTAGCAGATCATTCTATAATTATTGCGAAAGCGCTTGATGAAGCTGCAACAATTCCGTTTCCAGTTGTATTCAAACGATTAGTAACGACTCCAGAGGAAATTCGTCGTGTTTGTGTTGAAGCGAGCTCAGATGATTCTTGTGCTGGTGTTATTACTTGGATGCACACATTCTCGCCTGCTAAAATGTGGATTCACGGCTTGAGTGAGCTTAGAAAACCTTTGTTACATTTACATACACAGTTCAATCGTGATATTCCTTGGGATAGCATTGATATGGACTTTATGAATACGAATCAATCTGCACATGGTGACCGTGAATTCGGACATATCTTCTCACGACTTGGCATGGAGCGTAAAGTAATTACTGGTTACTGGGATCATGAAGAAACTCGCTCAAGAATTGCCGAGTGGATGGGTTCTGCTGTTGCTTACTCTGAGAGCAAAAACTTGAAGGTAGCACGCTTTGGCGATAATATGCGTGAAGTTTCGGTAACGGAAGGCGATAAAGTAGAAGCTCAATTGAAGCTAGGCTGGTCTATTAATGGATATGGCATTGGCGATCTTGTTGCTCGTATGAACGATGTATCTGACCAACAAGTGAAAGCACTATTAGACGAATATAGCACGACCTATACGATTAGCGATGCAACACGTAGTGATAGCGCTAAATGGGATTCGATTGCTGAACAAGCGAAAATTGAAATCGGCCTGAAAAACTTCTTAGTAGAAGGCGGATTCGGTGCATTTACAACGACGTTTGAAGATCTTCATGGCATGAAACAACTTCCTGGGTTAGCGGTTCAACGCTTGATGGAACAAGGATATGGCTTTAGTGGTGAAGGCGACTGGAAAACATCTGCGCTAACTCGTCTTATGAAGTTAATTGCTAATAATAAAGGTACTAGCTTCATGGAGGATTACACGTATAACCTTGATCCAGCTAATGAAATGATTCTAGGATCTCATATGTTAGAAATTTGTCCGACAATTGCTGAGCAACGTCCATCGATCGAAGTTCACCCACTAGGTATTGGTGGTAAAGCTGACCCAGCTCGCCTTGTATTCAACGGACAAAGTGGCAAAGCAATCGTTGCTTCTATCGTTGACTTAGGCAATCGTTTCCGTCTAATCGTTAACCAAATCGAAGCTGTAACACCAACAGAAGCTATGCCTAATCTTCCTGTAGCACGTGTACTGTGGAAGCCAGAACCGTCATTGAGAGATTCAACAGAAGCTTGGATCTACGCTGGTGGCGCTCATCACACTGTATTCTCTTACGTAGTTACAACACAACAGCTTGTTGATTGGGCTGCTATGGTAGGTATTGAGTGCGTTGTGATCGATCAACAAACAACAATCCGCAACTTCTTGAACGAACTACGTTGGAATGATCTAAGCTATCGCGTAAGATAATATAAACAAAAAAGAGATGTTCTATGATCACTACAGCGTAGTGAGTAGAACATCTCTTTTTGCTATTCTTGTTTACCCCAAACCTTATCCAAGGTAACGTCACGACCAGAATAGACACGAGATTCCGCGTAATATTTCGGATCTTTACGATGGAAGTCTTGATGATATTCTTCAGCAGCATAGAATTCAACCGCTTCTTTCACTTCTGTTGCGATTGGCTTATCGAAGCGACCGCTATTGCCTAGATCGGCTTTAGTTTTTTCAGCTGCTAGGCGTTGTTCTTCGTTATGATAGAAGATCGCAGTTTTATATTGACTCTTTTGATCATTACCTTGTCCATTTGGATCAGTTGGATCAATTTGTGGCCAATATAGCTCTAGCAATCTCTCATAAGGGAAAATAGAAGAGTCAAACGTAATTTGCACAACTTCATGATGACCAGTTTCCCCAGTTAATACTTGCTCATAAGTAGGGTTAACGATATCTCCGCCCATATAGCCAGAGATAATCCCATGAATACCTGGCTGTTCTTCAAATGGTGTAACCATACACCAGAAGCATCCACCAGCGAACGTTGCTTTTTGCATCATTGATGTTTCCTCATTTCATAGCTGTTATCTCACAGAAGGAGTATCTCATATTATAATAGTGTTATAGCTTCACGTCCACTTGAAAAGAATAAAACTGTTTTGAAATACCTAAAGCAATGAAACAAAACCCAGCAACATGTACGGTATGAGTACATAAGCGGCCAAACGCTCGAAGCTTCCAATGAAGGTTCAAAAAGCGGGCTTTCGAAAACCGAGCAGTTGAAACGCTACTTGAGAAAGGCGGAAGCGCAAGTGTACATGTTTGGTACACGCGATCCTACAATGTTTCTGCAAGAAACATACATCGGAAGCTTATGCTGTACTTTCCAAGTTCGTTTCAAATGAGATGTCGAGTATACTACGTCAGCATACTCATCGTTATCAAAGTCCGTTTTTTGAACTACCCCTAAAGGGATTTGTATTTTAATATAGCTTCCCATAGAGTAGCATCCTCATTACCTAAACGCCATGCAGCGATACCTGCAAGATCATATTTCTTAGCTAATTTAATCCGTTCAATGACTGTTTGCTGAGTTTCGGCCCAGAAAACATGCGTGTATCCATTTAATTGGTAGGTGTATTTATATTGTCCTGACTTGGCGTCGAAACTGCTTGTAGCACCGTTTTCTTTGATGACTTGAGCTATGTTTTTCATAGTTATTGAACGGTTGTCTACAAGATTACCATTAGCATCGATACGCCATTCACGCACATAGAAAGGGATACCGAGAATCAGCTTATTACGCGGGATACCATAGTCAAGATATTGCATGATCCCTTCTTCAACCCAGTTCATGCTTGCAACAGAACCGGCTTCATCAGAGCCCGTCCAATGCTCGTCATATGCCATGATCATAACATAATCTACAACTTTACCAATTGCAGCTTGATCATATGCGGTATTGTGATTCCATCGTACATCGCCACGCATCAAGTCAACAGATACTGTTAGTTTTTGCTTGTGGGCAGCTTCTGTTAATTTAATGACAAAAGCAGTGAAAGCGTCACGATCTTTTGCGGAAATGTTTTCAAAGTCAAGGTTTAATCCTTTAACGTTAATCGCTTTAAGGCTTTTGATAAGTGCAGTGATGAACACATTTTGAGCAGACACATCTTTCAGAAATGCTGTAGTCATCGCTTTATCAAATTGATTATGAACGAGTGGAATAACGTCTATTCCTTGCTCGGACATCGATTTTACTAATTGTGGATTAGCATTTTCGTTCAGCTTGCCAGTAGCATCATCTAAGTAATACCATGTTGGAGAATCAATATCGAGCCCTTGGGTATTTGCTACATGCTGGTTAATCGTTGAAACTGAGCTTGATCCGTTCCAGCCCATGAATAAGAAGTTTTTGACTGTAGTAAATAGCTTTCTACCATCCTGATTGATGATGGTACTGTTACTTAATGATTTCGAATAGGTTAAAGCAGATTGCAAAGAAAAGAACGACTTTACAGCACGCTCATTTTGATGAACAGTATAATACGCGATATTCGTCCATAGGACAGAATCACTTTGCTTCACTTCGGCTGCATAGAGCTTTTTCGCTGCTGCTACTGCAGAATCAAGAGATACGAAGGAGGATGATAGTTTTCCTTGTGTATAGACTTGATAGGAAGCGGTATTACTGTGGACTACTTTTTGAGTAGCGCTGTTATATACTTGACTATTGCTCACTTTATTACTTGCCATAATCGCTTCTTTTAGAAAAGAATACGTTTTACTTTGAGCGACCTGCTCACCATTTACAGTGATCATATAGACTGCAGTAGATGATTTCATTGTTTTACGATTCGCTTCACTAATATTATCCCAAATCCACTGATTACTATTGAGATCCATAATATGCGAATTTGTCCATTTCGCAGCTTCTTTTTTGGCTTCGTTGAGATTGTAGAAGCTCCAGTTGTTATAAGTGTTATCACCTTGATAAAGCTGGTAGTTTGCATAGTTTTCATACGCCCAACCAATATTTTCAAGATCGCGAACGTAGGAGTTTATTTGTGTTGCAGCATATTTTTTGGCAGCTGCCAAAGAACTATATTCTAGCTTTGTAGTAGATTGCCCGTCTATGTACACTTTGTATTTGGGTAAATTATTCCATACCCATTCACGGTTACTAATCTTTTCTACATGACTATAACTATAGTATTTCGCGTAGGCAATAGCTTTCTGCGCAGTAGGAAACTCTTTCAATAGCTTTTCATTTTGATAAACTCGATAAAGTGTCGTATTACTTGCGGCATCGACCGAAGTAGGTAATGCCAAAATTGGGGAAATAAAAAGAATAAATGCTAAAAACGATAAAATCTTTTTCTTCACGAACTAATCACTCTCCTAAAACTCTTCGTAATAATGGGCATGATAATGCTTCTTTGTAACGAAAAGTTACGTCGAAAGCATACGTTCAAACTTTTCCTATTACTTAGTATAACGCGAAAGTCTAGCAAATGTTACTTGGTAGATTATGAGAGTTGGTGAAAATAGTGATATTATGTAATTACTTCTATTGCGTTTACAGGGTTTTCATATTAAAGATTCACCAAAAGCATCGATGTGGTTAATATCCTATATATTGAATGTTTTAGGAATCATATTGGTAATTGTTGTTTTACCAGTTGTAGTAGTAGTGGTATTAGCGTATCAAATGTACAAGTAATATAAAGAAAAAAATTGAATAGACCAAATCGGAAGTGATATTAACAAAAATTGGGCATACTATCTAGTAATTCCCCCTTGAAGAATGATATAATGTAGTCATAAAACTTAAGGACGTGATCATTATGGGAAATGTTGTTTCTTTTAATAAAAAGACCATTGCTAACAATCCCATTAATAAACACAAGAAAAATTCTTTAGTTAAACAAGCTTTTAGTGAACTTTACAAGGAAACGGGTGTTGACTTTTATAAAGTAATCACTGGTGATGAGAAAGAAAATAAAAGACTTAAGTTCAAACAACACCAAGAAAAACTATTGTAGCTGATTACATTTTTTTTCGAGGGGGAAGTATTATGCTTCAAGTGACTTCATTCACAAACGGACGTAATTTTAAGCGTGGAGAAGTTTTTTATGCTGATTTATCAGGTGAAAAACATATACCGAATAGACCTTCGTTTACTTTAAAAAGAAAGCATAGAGTAGTAGTGTTATATGATTGCGATTTTCCAAGAAATACTGTGGTGATTGTTCCGATTACATCGTTAGTAGATAAGTCTGGAAAACGGAAAATAACGGTTTCAACAGATGTTATTTTACGTGAAAATGATTATCCTAATGATTTGTTGCACAAAGATAGTTATATTATGACAAATCAAGTGACTTCAATTACTAGAAACAGATTAGAAGATCATCTTGGAGAAATAAAAGATATAGATATGGTGAAATTAGATATACAGCTGATTAGCACATTGAGTCTGACTGGTACAGTTCAATCTATAATTCAAGAAGCAGTTACAACGAAGTTAGTAGAATTCGGTTACTATCAGGAAGATGAAGAGGCATGATTGTTAATACATAAATATTGAAATCCAGACCACATTTTCCTAACAGAATATGTGGTCTTTTTTACTCTAATAGATAGTAGCATTAATAGATGCAAAAAAACGTTCCATCGTCATTACTGACAATGAAACGTTTATAGTTAGCTTGTGAAGCTTACGAACCTGTTTCAGCCCAAAATTGTTCAGATTCTTCGTCAATTCCTAATGTAATGTCTGAACGGAATACTCGCAATTGATATTCTGTATAGAAATATTGTTCAAGCGCTTCTAGAATATTGGATTGAATAATATATTGAGAGCGACCTGTTACCCAGATCTCAGCTGTATATCCATACTCTTCATCCCAAGCAAGTTGAACCTCTATTTCCTCAGGTTTTACACTACGACGATCTGCAATATTTAAGCAAATAGCGTTAATAATTTCATTAGTGTATACTCTCATAATTAGAAAGGACCTCTTTGATTACGATCATCTTCATCATCACGACGGTTACGATCTTGATAGTGGCCTGCTGCTGCTGGCTTTTTGTTATTGCGAATGTATGTCCATGCTGCACGAATAACCATGAAAATAGCTAAAATTGCAGCGATATTAACTAGCAAACCAAGAATTTCTCCGAAACCACCCATGTTCGCGAACATACCGCCGAATAGCATACCTGCTAATCCACCAATCATCATGCCCTTCATGAATCCGCTACCGCCGAATAGACCGCCAGTTTTCGCTGTAGATCCTGCACCTGTAGTTGATTTTGTACCAGATGTTGTACTAGAAGAAGTACCTGATTGCTTAGTGCTGTCACTCTTTTGTGTGTAGCTTTGTTTCGGAGACTTGAAGCCACCGCCGCCCCTCTTTGCATCAGCAGTGTCACCAAAACCAAAGCTTAGCGCAAGGAATACAGTAAGAACAAGCATTGTTATTAACCCTTTTTTCTTCAAAATAAGTCCCTCCTGAATAGTTGCTTAAAGTTGCTATACTAGAGCAATACGTCTATTATATACATTGGTTTCACTTTTATCTAATAATTGTTTTGTAGGTGATGGAAAATGGTCTACCCCGTGGAATATATTAACTATTTAATTGAATTTCATGCGACACGTGATTATTTCGAATGTCACGAACTGCTAGAGGAATATTGGAAAGAGCATCCCGAAGACGGTAATGAAGCATTTTGGGTAGGCTGCATACAAGTTGCAGTAGGTCAATATCATGAGCGCAGAAATAATTTGCGTGGCGCTCGATTAATGTATGAGTCGGCTATTGTAAAATTCACATTGCTACCAGGGGTCGTTAAGGGCATCGATGTTGAAAATATTACAGCGCAGCTAGAGCAACGCGAGCAGGCTTGTCAGCTACAATTACCTTATAACGACATGAAGTTCATCATTGTGGATCCTCAATTAGGTGAACTGTGTGAGAAGGAAGTGGCGCTACGTAATTTACGTTGGGGTATTTCAAGTGAAGAGGTAAGTGAAGAAATTATTCATCGCCATAAGTTACGAGATCGCAGTGATGTTATTGCTGCAAGGCAGGAAGCACTTCGGAAAAAATCAACCGTTCGTGGACTTAAAGACGAGCAGCAATAGTTGTTGACTTTATTAACGTAGAACCCGCAAATGACTATTATAGATTTGGCTATCACTTTTCAGTACAAAACTATGCGTTTTGCTGTTAAAGTCAATCTTCATATGATCTTCATAATACACTTTATGTCTTAGCTCGTAGTAAAAAGGAAACGGATCGGCAATTCCCGGAGCATCGTCAGCGATTGGCTCTTCAATCAATTCAAGGGTAGCAATGCCATTATCGCCACAGCCATCGCCTACAGTATCGTGAAGAAATTTCAATTTTTTATGTGTAGCGTTTAGAATAGGCATTAGTTGCTGTTGTGCTGCTGGAGTAAATGTAATTTGCATAGTTAACCTCACCTTTGGCATTGGATTTATGAATACAGTATAATTAATTATGAGTTTATTTGTGGGAAATATCAACTTTGTTGTAAAAGTGTTAGTTTTGAACTACCTCTATTCGTTTGCTTGAATGAATAGTGATATTACATAGTGAGGGTGATTAATAATGAAGCCATTAGAACAATTCCGACTAATTAATACAGAAATTAAGCAATATGAGGAAGCGTTAGCGGTGCTATATTGGGATTTGCGTACGGGTGCGCCTCGTAAAGGAATGGACACCCGCTCCCAAGTGATTGGCACACTATCGGCAGAAATGTTCGCTCGTTCTACGTCACAGCAATTAGGAGCATTATTGACTGAGCTTGAAAGCGAAGAGGTATGGAGTGAATTAAGCCCATTGAATCAAAGCTTAGTGAAAGAATCTCGTCTAGATTATGATCGTAGTGTGAAAATACCTCCAGCACTATATCAGCAATATGTCATTCTAACTGCTCAAGCAGAATCGAAGTGGGAAATTTGTAAGGAAGAAAACGACTTTGAAAGCTTTCAGCCTTTGCTAGATCAAATTATTACGATAACGAATGAAATGATTGATCTTTGGGGAGTTAAAGCATCGCGTTATGATACATTGCTTGATCAATATGAACCAGGGATGACTGTTGCTGAGCTTGATCGTATTTTTGGAGATTTGCGTGATCAACTTGTACCGCTAGCCGAGAAAATTGCAGCTAGTCCGTATCAGCCGCGCACGGATTTCTTGCAACAAAGCTTTGATGTTGAGCAGCAGAAAGCTTATAGCAAATTTATTCTTGAGCAAATGGGCTTTGACTTTGAAGCGGGAAGACTTGATGAAAGTGTTCATCCGTTTGCGACGGGGCTTAATCCAGGTGATGTTCGTATTACAACGAGATACCTTCCTAATGATGTAACGAGTGCATTATTTGGCACGATTCATGAAGGCGGACATGCGATGTATGAACAGAATATCGGAGCAGAGTTAATTGGTACGACGTTATGTACAGGTACATCAATGGGCATTCACGAGTCACAATCAAGATTTTGGGAAAATGTAATTGGTCGTAGTAGACCGTTCTGGCATGCTTATTACGAGGAATTGCAGTCTAAATTTCCTCAGTTAGCTTCTATTGATATGGATACATTTTATCGTGGTAACAATGTAGTAAACCCATCACTTATTCGGATTGAAGCTGATGAGTTAACGTATAACCTACATATTATTATTCGCTACGAGATTGAGAAGATGATTTTCAATGAAGGATTGCAAGCGAAGGATTTGCCAAGAGTATGGAATGAGAAGTATGAGCAATATTTAGGGGTTACGCCTCCTAATAACGCGGAAGGTGTGCTGCAAGATGTCCATTGGTCTGGTGGTGCCTTTGGTTATTTCCCATCTTACTCACTTGGAAATATGTATGCCGCACAATTTATGAATACGTTAGAGCAGGATATGCCAGATGTATGGGCTAAGGTTGAAGCGGGTGAGTTGCATCCTATTAAAGACTGGCTAGCAGAGCGGATCTATCAATATGGGAAGATGAAGTCACCGAGCGAGCTTGTGCAAGAGATTACGAATGAGCCGCTGAACCCACAGTATCTAGTTGAGTATTTGAAGGAGAAGTATACAGATATTTACCGCTTAGATGAAGTGTGATGTGAGTTGTAGTGTGAGTATGAGTTGTAGTGTGAGTATGAGGTGGAATTGAAAGTGTTGAAGCACAGCGAATGCTGTGCTTCAACACTTTTTTTGGTTTGGAAGCCTGCTTGCTAGTTGAAACAAAGCAAAAAGTGTCATTGTTTGGATCCGAATAGTGTATCTGTAACGCCAAAATTGATGTTACAGAGTAAGGATATCTCGAAAAGTGTAGCCGTAGCGCCAAAATTGATGTTACAGAGTAAGGATATCTCGAAAAGTGTAGCTGTAGCGCCAAAATTGATGCTACAGCGTTAGAATAGCTCAATTAGTGTATCTGTAACGCCAAAATTGATGCTACAGAGTAAGGCTAGCTCGAAAAGTGTAGCTGTAGCGCCAAAATTGACGCTACAGAGTAAGGTAAGCCCGAATAGTGTATCTGTAGCGCCAAAATTGACGCTACAGCGTAAGGCTAGCTCGAAAAGTGTAGCTGTAGCGCCAAAATTGATGTTACAGAGTAAGGCTATCTCGAAAAGTGTAGCCGTAGCGCCAAAATTGATGCTACAGAGTAAGGCTAGCTCGAATAGTGCATCCGTAGCGCCAAAATTGATGCTACAGCGTTAGAATAGCTCAATTAGTGTAGCTGTAGCGCCAAAATTGATGCTACAGAGTAAGGATATCTCGAAAAGTGTAGCTGTAGCGCTAAAATTGATGTTACAGCGTTAGAATAGCTCGAAAAGTGTAGCTGTAGCGCCAAAATTGATGCTACAGCGTTAGAATAGCTCAATTAGTGTATCTGTAACGCCAAAATTGATGCTACAGCGTAAGGATATCTCGAAAAGTGTAGCCGTAGCGCCAAAATTGATGTTACAGAGTAAGGATATCTCGAAAAGTGTAGCCGTAGCGCCAAAATTGATGCTACAGCGTTAGAATAGCTCAATTAGTGTATCTGTAGCGCCAAAATTGATGCTACAGCGTTAGAATAGCTCAATTAGTGTATCTGTAACGCCAAAATTGATGCTACAGAGTAAGGCTAGCTCGAAAAGTGCATCTGTAACGCCAAAATTGATGTTACAGAGTAAGGTTAGCTCGAAAAGTGTAGCTGTAGCGCCAAAATTGATGCTACAGCGTTAGAATAGCTCAATTAGTGTATCTGTAGCGCCAAAATTGATGCTACAGCGTAAGGATATCTCGAAAAGTGTAGCCGTAGCGCCAAAATTGATGCTACAGCGTTAGAATAGCTCAATTAGTGTATCTGTAGCGCCAAAATTGATGCTACAGCGTTAGAATAGCTCAATTAGTGTATCTGTAACGCCAAAATTGATGCTACAGCGTTAGAATAGCTCGAATAGTGCATCTGTAACGCCAAAATTGATGCTACAGCGTTAGAATAGCTCGAAAAATGTATCTATAACGCCAAAATTGATGCTACAGCGTTAGAATAGCTCAATTAGTGTATCTGTAGCGCCAAAATTGATGTTACAGCGTAAGGCTAGCTCGATTAGAGCTGAATAAGTGTACAAGTGTCGTTGTTGACACCCGAAGTCCGTTCGCTCCCTGGGAGCTCGTCAAAAAACAAAATTTGAATAACGTTTCACCATGTGGCATCGGACTGAATAGGCTATAGCACATTACAGAAAGGGAGTGATTGCTATGAAATATAGTAAAACTTTACTGATACTCATTGCGGGAATAATTACTGTAGCGGCCATATTAAGTGGTTGCAGCAAAAAGGAGGACTCAACAACGACTGTCCGAATTGGCGAGGTAACGAGATCGCTATTCTATGCTCCGCAATACGTAGCGATTGAAAAAGGATTTTTTGCAGAAGAAGGTATTTCGATTGAACTTATAACGACACCTGGTGGCGACAAAACGATGACGTCATTGCTTTCTAACGTGATCGATGTTGCATTAGTTGGTTCTGAAACATCCATTTACGTAACACAGCAAGGTGCGGATGATCAGATTATCAATTTTGCACAGCTAACGCAAACGGATGGTACATTTCTAGTTGCCCGCGAGAAAGATGATAATTTCAGCTGGGAATCGTTGCGTGACAATACTTTCCTTGGGCAAAGGAAGGGTGGCATGCCACAAATGGCAGGAGAATTTACATTGAAAAAGCATAATATTGATCCGCAGAACGATCTAGAATTAATTCAAAATGTAGACTTTGCTAATATTGCGCCAGCCTTTTCATCAGGAACGGGTGAATATGTGCAATTATTTGAACCAACGGCATCTATTTTTGAAAAAGAAGGACTTGGTCATGTTGTCGCTTCCTTTGGTGTAGAAAGTGGACTTTTACCTTATACCGTATTTATGACGAAGCAAAGCTATATCGACAAAAACAAAGATGTCGTTCAATCATTTACTAATGCGGTGTATAAAGCTCAATTGTGGGTAGAGGAGCATAAAGCTGCAGAAATTGCTGAAGCAGTAGCACCTTATTTTGATAATGTCGATCATGACATTATGGTTAGCTCGATTGAACGTTACAAGCAGCAGGGCTCCTATGCAACTGATCCAATAGTGGATGAACAAGAATGGAATAATTTACTTGATGTGATGACAAGTGCAGGTGAATTGAGCTCACGCACAGAGCATAGCGAAATTGTAAATACGACATTCGCTCAGGCGGCTATTGATCAATAATATTAATGCAAGGAGAGACGATCATGAACAAAGAAGCGATATTAGAGCTTAAGGATCTCTCCCATGTCTATGTCAATGATACAGGAGCCGCATTAGCTGTTGATCATATTAATCTTGTCGTGCATAAGGGAGAATTTATTAGCCTTGTTGGACCTAGTGGCTGTGGTAAGACAACGATACTCAATATTATAGCTGGTTTGATTCAACCAACTCACGGTGAGCTAAGGGTAATGGGGGAGAAAATTAATTCCCCTACTCCAAAGCTTGGTTATATGCAGCAGCAAGACTATTTGTTCCCATGGTTGAGTATTCAAAAAAATGCAATGCTCGGGCTTCATATTCGTAACCAACGCTCCAAGTTGTTAGAGGAAAGAACGGAGCAATTGCTTCTTGAGCTTGGGCTTGAAGACACCTCACATAAATATCCCCATCAATTATCAGGAGGTATGCGACAGCGAGTAGCTTTAGCGAGAACATTAATTACTGACCCTGAAATTTTGTTGCTTGATGAACCGTTTTCTGCGCTAGATCTCCATATTAAAATGCAACTAGAGGAGCTAGTGCAGTCAACGCTCGATCGTATGGGGAAGACAGCAGTTCTTGTTACGCATGATCTGGCAGAAGCGGTAGCAATAAGTGATCGCATCATCGTGCTAGGTAGAAACCCAGGTCATATTCGGAAAATTGTGACGATCCCAAGAGATCTCAGATCCGTAGGTCCAATCGAGGCTCGAAAGCATCCTAAATATCAATCGTACTTCGAGGAAATATGGAATGAGCTAGAAGAAGAGATGGAAAGAGGAGGAAACGATTAGATGGCTAAGTATGTTGGAGAGCATATGCAATTGTATCTTGTATATATACGTAATAAAAAGCTGAAAACATTACTTGTCCTCTTTACACAATTCCTTCTTATTACTTTCTTTATTGTAGGCTGGGAACTAGCAAGTAAAGCAAAGTTAGTAGACCCGCTTATTTTCAGCTCACCTAGTAAAATTGCGTTGCATTTGTATACGACCATTTCAGATGGCTCGATTTTACCTCATATTGGTATTACAGTTGCGGAAACGATCGCAGGATTTTTGTTAGGGACTTTGCTTGGTACAATCATTGCAGCATTATTATGGTGGTTTCCATTTGTCGCAAGGGTGTTTGATCCGATTCTAGTTGTGCTCAATAGTATGCCTAAGGTAGCGCTTGGGCCACTTTTAATCGTTGGGCTTGGACCTGGCTTTAGATCTATTGTTGCGATCACTTTATTAGTGACGGTTATCATCACAACGATTAATATTTATAATCGGTTTCGCGAAACAGAAGAAGGATACTTGAAGGTTGTAGCTTTGTTTGGCGCCAATCGCTTTCAAAGTTTCTATTATGTTATATTACCATCCTCATTTCCAGTCATCATCTCAACGTTAAAGGTGAATGTTGGCTTGTCCTGGATTGGTGTTATCGTAGGGGAATTTCTAGTTGCGCGTTCGGGACTCGGTTATTTAATTATTTATGGTTTCCAAGTATTTAACTTCACATTAGTACTATCTACATTAGTCGTTATTGCGGTCGTTGCTACGATTATGTACCAAATGGTTAGCATGGTTGAACGAAAAATAGTTTCTGGCTGGAAAGAACGTTGAGCAAAAGCTATACTAGGAGAATCATATATACTTTGAACATCTCCTAGTATAGAAATGGAGCACTTTGTATGGGAATTCGTGTTATTAAAACGGCAATCGCCACCATTGTCGCCATATATTTGGCGAGTTATTTTGATCTGCAGCCTGCATTATCGGCAGGTATTTTAGCGATACTAGGTGTTGAAGTTACGAGAATGCAAGGGTTGACGAAGACTGCTACTCGATTTATTGCATCCGTACTAGGACTTGGCCTAGCATCGCTTATTTTTGTGACGTTAGGATTTTATTATTGGACGGTTGCGATATTTATTCTTATTTCTTTCCCGATTCTTTCCCGATTTAATTTGAAGGAGGGTATCGTTACAAGTTGTGTTATTGTATTCCATCTGTACACATTTGGGGAAGTGACATTTGCACTTATATGGAATGAAATTGGTTTGCTCTTGGTTGGTTTGGGCTCAGCAACGGTTATTAATATGATGTACATGCCTAAAGACGATGAATCGATTCAAAAGCTGAGAGTGGAAATCGATGAACAATACTGTGTGATTTTCAGTAAGATGGCGATCACCCTGCGAGATCATACTTACATTTGGAGTGGAGAGGAACTACTTAAAGCTGATGCAGCGATTAAGAAGGGCAGTATACTCTCTATTCGTAGTAAAGAAAATAACTTTTGGAGTTTCGAAGCGTATTGGTCCACCTATTTTGAAATGCGTAGGCAGCAATTGGACTCGATCGATCAAATGATGAGTAAAGTTGCACTAATTAATGGACATCTGGATCATAGCGATTTTATTGCTGACTTACTGGAACAATTAGGCCAGGATACTCGTTCTAAAATTTACGTTGGAGAAGTTAAGGACAAGCTGCAGGAGCTAAGTCAGCAGTTTCGAGACATGCCGCTGCCACGTACAAGAGAAGAATTTGAGATAAGAGCATCGTTATTGATGCTTATGCATGAGATGAATCGCTATCTCGACATTGCCAAGCGCTTGAAGCAGAAAAAAGAGCATGACAAAAAAGCATTGCAGGCGGAAAAAGTTGAGTAGAGTAAAGCAATCAGTTCAAATCATATTTTTTTGAGTCGAATGCTATGTATTGAGTTTAGTAATGGTTATTCAATTATAAGTGTCCATACGAAAGAGCTTATCCGACCTACATTTCCGAAAAAATGGTCATAGGATAAGCTCTTATTTCATACTATTGAATTAACATGTAGCAGGAGTTTTGAGTCAACTCAAATAGGCGTAGGTTAGGCTACGACTCCATCTTACATATATGTTGAAAAATATATTGGAATTGTAGGACTACAGTAATCAACAAACGCCTATCACTTGCATACACTTTAAGTGAATGATTGTATGGAGGAGGTTAAGTCGATGACTAGAGCAAATAAACAGCTACGCTGCAGAGAAATTATTACAAAAGCTGTTTGCGGTAAAGGACGCAAGTTTAGCACATCAACTCACACAGTTACGCCACCGCATAGACCGACGAGCATTCTTGGTGCTTGGGTTATTAACACGAAGTATGAAGCGGTCAAAGCGGGTAATGGAGTTGAAGTAATCGGTACTTACGACATTAATATTTGGTACTCGTACAACAACAATTCGCAAACGGATGTAGCGAAGGAAAGCGTACAATTTGTAGAGAATGTGCCGTTATCCTTCCTCGATCCTAAGCATCGGGTTTCAACAACTGAAGTGCACGCTGAGTCAGTTACTGAGCCGAATTGTATTGAGGCGAATATTTCTGCAAATGGCGATTCCGTGCTAGTACGAGTAGAGCGAGAGTTTCTTGTTGAAATGATTGCAGAAACAAAAGTTTCTGTAGCAGTCGTACCTGATGGATGCCCTGATCCAGATGGTAAAGATTTCGATCATGATGAACATGATGACGATGATGATTTCGACGATCTTGATCTTCTAGACGGCGATATCTAGAGGTAGATGCAATTTGTATAAGATATGTCAAACGTACGACAAACTTGAGGGCGAAAGCCCTCATTGTTTTTATTTATTTTCTTAAAATGAAAAATAAGATGAAGGCGGTTGAACCTTCATGGACAATAAATGGTATTTGCAGCTCGGTAACGCGAATGAATATAAGTTCATTGCGCAGCCGGAGCTGTTATTTTGTTCTTATGAGCTGTTAAGAACTGCTACAAGTAATGACGTACTTGTTAATGATGAAGAACATAAGATTACTAATGAATGTGGACATTTGACTGCCGAAGGCGATGCGCATAGAAAGATGAAGCAGCTTGAACAAGATGATGATCACCAAAGTGAAAAGACGCGTATTTGGCTCCGCTGCGACCAGCAATATACTCATCGCTATTATTTTGGAGCGCACCACATTAATATTATGAGTGAAAGCTATATGGCTACTTCTACTGCCGATAGAAAACGAATTTGGAAAACTAGAGGATTGCGCGTAACCGAACAGCTTACGGATGAAAGATTGTTTCTTGTGAGAATATTTGATTTTTGTCTACTTAGCTGGCAACGGGTGAACGCGGACTTGAAGCCTATGCAAACAGCCATGGGAGTGGAACGAGATCACACTATGCAAATTAAATATGATGGTTTGCTTATATCCGAGCATACACTTCGACAAATGGAAGTATATGCAGGTCGTGCCTTATATGCTTTATGGCTTGATGCTGGTTCGGTATTAGTAGCGATTAGCGGTACGGGTAGTATTGCAATCCGTGAAGTATGGTCACTAGATGAACTTCATTATGTGGATGATCAGCAGGCTATTTCCTTGTCTTTGGTTGCGCTATCTGAAATTGCATCAGAGCAGCGGGAACATAAGTTGTTAATAGGGGCAGATCCAGAATTTGCACTATTGAATACATCCAATCAAATCGTATCAGCCTCGAATTTCTTCGATATCAATTCAGATACCAAGATCGGTGCAGATGCGTTGATGTCGCGCCAAAAAATTGTATATCCAGTGGTCGAACTTAGACCATCTCCCAAACGATTACCTCATCAATTAATCAATCAAATGAAGCAGTTGTTGTTAGATGCAGCACTCTATATAGATGATCATAAATTACGCTGGGTAGCGGGAGCTATGCCAGTTGATGGGCTGGCGTTAGGAGGGCATATTCATTTTAGTGGTATTACAATTACACCGCGCTTGCTTCGCATATTAGATGGAATTGTAGCGATACCACTTGCAACGATTGAAGATCCATTGGGCAGAGGGCGCTATAAGCGATACGGTGCGTTAGGCGATTATCGTAGGCAGCCACATGGAGGATTTGAATATAGAACGCCGCCTAGCTGGTTAATCTCTCCGGCGGCCGCTAAAGCCACTTTAACGTTAGCGTATATTGCTATGAAAGACTATGATAGCCTGGCACCTAGTTTTTCACTTAAACTAGAATGGTGTCAGGCTTATGATGAAGGCGATTATGAATTGCTAGCTGTTGCAAGTCGCACAATGCTAGAACAGATAGCGACGCTGCCATCTTATTCAGAATACGCTAATGATATTGAGCCGCTGTGTAGAGCGATTGAAGAACAACGCCATTGGGATGAGCAGCGAGATATACGTGAGCGGTGGGGGATACCGTAAGAGGAATTACAAAATGCATACTTTTTATACGGTGTCTTCCCAGAAAGACTCCTTTCTGGTGGTGGCCGTTAGGTCATGTTAGTTTTGAACCTTAATTAAAAGTGACCTTGCCTGCTCTTGAACCTATGTTACTGTGCGAAATAAAGGCAAAAGTGACCTAATTTGACTCGTAACCCGTCTTACTAATTGAAATAAAGGCAAAAGTGCAGTTGTTAGCTCAGTGACCTGTGTTACTAATCGAAATAAAGGCAAAAGTGCTCTAATTTGTCTCGTATCCCATGCTACCTATGGTGTGAAATAGAGAAAAAAGTTACTTTGTTTGCTCCATAGACCATGCTCTCGTGTAAAATAGAGGAAAAAGTTACTTTGTTTGCTCCATAGACCATGCTCTCGTGTGAAATAGAGAAAAAAGTTACTTTGTTTGCTCCATAGACCATGCTCTTGTGTGAAATAGAGAAAAAAGTTACTTTGTTTGCTCCATAGACCATGCTCTTGTGTGAAATAGAGAAAAAAGTTACTTTGTTTGCTCCATAGACCATGCTCTTGTGTGAAATAGAGAAAAAAGTTACTTTGTTTGCTCCATAGACCATGCTCTTGTGTAAAATAGAGAAAAAAATTACTTTGTTTGCTCCATAGACCATGCTCTTGTGTGAAATAGAGAAAAAAGTTACTTTGTTTGCTCCATAGACCATGCTCTTGTGTAAAATAGAGAAAAAAGTTACTTTGTTTGCTCCATAGACCATGCTCTCGTGTAAAATAGAGAAAAAAGTTACTTTGTTTGCTCCATAGACCATGCTCTTGTGTGAAATAGAGAAAAAAGTTACTTTGTTTGCTCCATAGACCATGCTCTCGTGTGAAATAGAGAAAAAAGTTACTTTGTTTGCTCCATAGACCATGCTCTCGTGTAAAATAGAGAAAAAAGTTACTTTGTTTGCTCCATAGACCATGCACTCGTGTGAAATAGAGAAAAAAGTTACTTTGTTTGCTCCATAGACCATGCTCTTGTGTGAAATAGAGAAAAAAGTTACTTTGTTTCCATTCACCTATACTGTAACGGAGAGAACTAATTGCTAGTGGAACAGCAATTAGATCACACAGCAATCTCCGATTTGCTCTCACACAGTAGAAAAACCTGGGATTTCTCACTTACTATTGAATAGTAAGTGATGGAAATCCTTTTTATTTTGCAAAAAAACTCGAACACTGTAACATGACATGCTAGAATGAATATAGAAGAAAATGAGATGTCTTATTTCCTGAATCTTGAGGAGGAAAGCAATGATTGTCGATTACTTTGCAGAAGGAAATGAACCGACAAGTATTACATTATCTTATTACGATCAGCTCAATGGTAATGACCTAGAATTGAAAGTAAGTATGATGTTTAATGCCACTTGTCTGTTCTCAACTGCTAATAACCTACAGAAAATTATCATTCAATATAACGAGGAACAATTAACTTTAGAGCGAAATATGCTTCAGACTTGGCTTGGATATACGCTCGATCAAATCGAATCCGAGAAAAAGTTTCTTAAGCAAGTGAATAAGAAGCTAGAAGCTGGAGAGCGGCTTCCAATCTAGCATAGTGCTAATGAAAAGTTTTAGGAGGATCAAAAAAATGTCAGCTTATACACCGATGATTCAACAGTATTTAAGCATTAAGGAAGGGGTTCAAGATGCCTTCCTTTTTTTTCGACTAGGTGATTTCTATGAACTGTTTTTTGAAGATGCGATTCTTGCATCTCGGGAGCTTGAAATAACGTTAACTGCTCGAGGTGGAGGTTCAGCAGACAAAATACCGATGTGTGGCGTTCCATATCATGCAGCGGATAGCTATATTGCAAGACTAATTGATAAAGGCTATAAAGTTGCGATTTGTGAACAGGTTGAAGATCCCGCTGATGCTAAAGGTATCGTTCGTCGTGAGGTTGTACGGACGATCACACCAGGTACAGTAATGGAATCTAAGTCGCTTGATGGCAAGCAGAACAACTTTATTGCTGCTGTCGTGGAACAAGATGGATTATTCGGTTTAGCTAGTAGTGATCTATCTACAGGTGAAATTTATGTGACTTCGTTTGTAGGGCGAATAGATTCATTAATGGATGAAGTGAATATTTATGCTCCTGCGGAATTGGTCGGGGATCAACCGCTATTAACGCAATTAGATCAATCTAACAATTGGAGCAAGAAAGTTCCACTAACCCCTTGGGAAATGTGTTCCGAGGAGATGCTAGCGGAGCAATTTAGTGACGAGCAATTACAAGAATTAACTGGTGCTAGACGTAAAGCAGTTAGAGTATTGTTAAGTTATTTGGAGGATACGCAGAAACGTAATCTAAGTCACTTGAAAATACTACATAACTACGAGCCGAATCAGTATATGATTCTTGATTATCATACGCGCAGAAACCTTGAGTTGACGGAAACGGTTAGAGATCGTAGTAAAAAGGGCTCTTTGCTATGGCTGCTTGATCGCACGCAGACGGCCATGGGTGCAAGACTATTGCGTCGTTGGATTGATAAGCCATTACTAAGCGCTAAAGGGATTGTGCAGCGTCAAAGCGCAGTTGAAACATTATATCTCGATATGATTTTACGTGAGGATATACGACGTGAATTAGCGCCTATTTACGATCTTGAGCGGCTTGTTGGACGAGTTGCCTATGGTAATGCCAATGCGAAAGATGTACATGCCTTGAAGCTATCATTACGTCGTGTGCCTGCCCTTGTACAATTATGCGAACAATCCAATTCTAATGTACTGCAACAATTAGTAAAGATTGTGGATCCTTGTGAAGATTTGGCTGATCTTATCGACACTGTACTTATTGATGATCCACCGCTTTCATTACGTGAAGGTGGTCTGATTCGTGATGGCTATGATGATTATTTGGATCAACTGCGTGAGGCAAGTAAAAACGGTAAAGTATGGCTCGCTGAGCTTGAGCGTAAAGAACGTGAAGCAACAGGAATTCGTACTTTAAAAATTGGCTTTAATAGAGTTTTCGGTTATTACTTAGAGATATCGAAAGCGAACGTTGCAAATTTACCAGAAGGACGCTATGAACGCAAACAAACGTTAACGAATGCTGAGCGTTATGTTACGCCAGAGTTGAAAGAAAAAGAACGACTAATTCTTGAAGCAGAAGAGAAAATGGTCGATTTAGAATATAGTAAATTTATTGAGTTACGAGAACATTTATTGGAGCATTTGGCACGTTTGCAGAAAGTTGCTGCAATGATTGCCGAGCTTGATGTCTATCAAAGTATGGCGCTTGTAAGTGCTGAATTAAGATTTGTGAAACCGAAGATAACGGAGCAATATGATCTGCATATTGTAGAAGGACGTCATCCCGTTGTTGAAGTAATGATGGAAGGTTCTTCGTTCATTGCCAATGCTACAGATTTGTATCGTGATGATCATAGCATTCTACTTATTACGGGACCGAATATGGCAGGTAAGAGTACGTATATGCGTCAAGTAGCGCTTATTTGCATATTGGCGCAAATCGGCTGTTTTGTACCAGCTCAATCCGCTACCATCCCGTTAACCGATCGTATTTTCACGAGAATTGGTGCTGCTGATGATCTAATCGGTGGGCAAAGTACATTTATGGTAGAAATGAAGGATATTCAGATGATGACAGAACAAGCGACATTAAGCAGTCTTGTCATTATCGATGAATTAGGACGAGGTACCTCGACTGGCGAGGGGATGGCCATTGCCCAAGCAGTTATTGAATATGTGCATGAGCATATTGGTTGTAAAGCGTTAGTATCGACGCATTTCCATGAGTTGTCACACTTGTCGTCATCGTTAACATCACTTGTGAATGCGCGTATGGCAGTAGAGGAAAGTGGAGACCATGTTACTTTCCTACGCAAATTAGTACCAGGTGCAGCGGATACTAGTTACGGAATATACTGTGCCCAGCTTGCTGGTCTGCCCGATTCAATTATTACGCGTGCGTATGAGCTGCTTGATGAGGATGCAACAATAGAAATGCAGCCGATTCATAAAGTCATTGCTCCAGCCAAAGCGGTCAATACTGTACAAACAATGAGCCTAGCTGAATCAGATCAGACCATGGAACGAGCGCATACGATTGCTACAGCTTCAGATGCGCATGCACATGTTGTAGTTGAATCCGCTTCGGCAACAGCACAAGCAGAAGATACCATTGCCGAAGTAGCATCAGCTACAACGCTAGCTATGCAGCCGATTGCTGCTGAATCAGCATCCGTTACCATGCAAGCAATGCAGCTAATTGCTGAGGCTACTGACAGCCCAACTGCTACTCTAGCTGCAGATGTGGTCCAGCTCTCAATATTTGAAGAAGCATCGATTGAAAAAGCGAAGCCGAAGCTATCTAGCTCGGAGGAGCAAGTCGTGAAGCAGCTTAAAAAGCTGGATCTGTTCAATATGACACCGATGCAAGCGATGAATATTTTGAATGAATTGAAAACTAAACTACATTAATTGTTAATGACATTAAATATAGTGCAAAGCCCATTAGGAGAGGAGGATAAGCAATGAAAAGAGTGAAATTACTGGATGAACAATTAGCGAATCAGATTGCGGCAGGGGAAGTGGTTGAGCGGCCAGCCTCAGTAGTGAAGGAGCTAGTAGAAAATGCGATAGATGCAGGTAGTTCAACGATTGATGTTACCGTCGAAGAAGGTGGCTTAGCTTATATTCGCGTAACAGATAATGGTGATGGCATCGAGCAAGAGGATATGCTAACTGCATTCGAACGCCATGCAACGAGTAAAATATCTACAAGCAGTGATCTCTTCCGAATTGCGAGCTTAGGTTTTCGTGGTGAGGCATTGCCAAGTATAGCTGCTGTGGCAAAGGTCGAATGCATATCTTCCATTCATCAAAGTGGACTTGCTCATAAGTTAATTATTGAAGCAGGCAAGCGTATCGTAGACGAACCATGTAATGCACCAAGAGGTACCGATATGATCGTCAAAGATTTGTTTTTCAATACGCCTGCTCGCTTGAAATATATGAAAACCATTCAGACAGAACTTGGGCATATTTCAGATTATATGAATCGGATTGCATTAGCGCATCCAGGTATTGCGATTACGTTAAAGCATAATGGAAATATGTTGCTGCGGACACTTGGAACGGGTGATCGATTACAAGTTATTGCTGCGATCTATGGAACAAGTACTGCGAAAACGATGATAGCGATTGACGGCTCTGATCCAGATTATGAGATTATCGGTTATATTTCGAAGCCTGAATTAACACGAGCTAATCGTAACGGGATGACCGTCATTGTGAACGGCAGGTATATTAAAAGTATTGCGGTCAATCATGCTATAGCAGAGGCATATCATACGCTGCTGCCTATAAATCGTTTTCCACTTGCTATCATTGAAATTCAGATGCATCCTGCATTGCTAGATGTCAATGTGCATCCTTCGAAATTAGAAGTGCGCTTTAGTAAGGAAGTGGAGCTTAAAGCATTAATTGAACAGGCTGTTCGTGGGAAATTGGGTAATCTTCGTTATACACCTGGAATGGATGCTGTAAAGCGTCCGGACCGTTCTGGTCCTTCATTGGTTCAAGATTCGATCTCGTTTCATGTGGCAGATGGGGGATTGAAGTATGGCGCACCTTCCAAACAAATTACGTTTGGTAACGATCAAGGGCGTGAAGCGAAGCCTGTTGCAGGTAATCGTAGTTATGATATACAGGGTGGCACAGCTGAATTTATCCCAAAAGACGCAACAGCGAGATTGTATGGTAGAGCAGCGGGGGCAAGTAACAATACATCTGAGGCGGCAACAGTTGTAGACGGTGGAATGAACGGTCAACAATATCGGCCAATGACGGAAGTTAGCGCTAATGGTAGTAAACCACTTGAACAGAATAAGCAGGCTTGGCAATATCAAGCGGAAGCACCTGAAAAAGTTGCATTAGAGCGTAATGATGCTCATCAAGGTCAGCCAGATGGTCAGCAGTTCGATAGCAATAGTACTGAGCAGGTTTCTAAAGTGACTCATAATTTGAACGGATGGCAACAACAAGGCGATCCAGATCAAAGAGATGAGAGCAGTGAACGAAATCGTGATTTCCCAGAATTGCATTGGATTGGTCAACATCATGGCACATATATTATTGCTCAATCTGATGATGGGCTTTATCTGATCGACCAACATGCTGCTCATGAGCGCATTAATTATGAATATTTCTTATATAAATTTGGTCATCCACAGCTAGCTAGTCAACAACTACTTGTGCCGATCACGATGGAATTTACGCCCGGCGATGCCGAGGCATTACGAGAGCTATTGCCTTATATGGAACAAGCAGGAGTAGTGATGGAGCCGTTCGGACAACAAACGTATCTTGTACGTGCATATCCTGAATGGCTTCCAACTGGACAAGAACAGATGATCCTTGAGGAAATGGCAGACTATGTAATCTCAGAACGGAAAAAGATCGATATTACGAAATTCCGCGAAGAAGCTGCGATAATGTGTTCTTGTAAAGCGTCGATTAAAGCAAATGATCGGATGAATCGTGAAGAAGGTGATGTGTTGCTAAGAAGACTAGCGGCATGTACCCAGCCGTATACTTGTCCTCATGGTCGACCTATTATTGTTCATCTATCGACGTATCAATTGGAGAAAATGTTTAAGCGGGTGATGAGTTGATCGTAACGACGTCTCAGGCGCCGACTAGTAACTTGCTACAACAGGCTAAGCGATTAGCCAACGAGTTGTCTGCACTACTAGTCGCGCGAAGACAATTGACGGTATCAAAGCTATTACAACAAAGTGAAGACGGAAAAGTACTCGTAGCTACTGATGGCGAATTGCGCTTGTATGACCTAGAGGCAAAGGAACCCAATAAACCACTAATCTATCATCCAAGTATGGCTTTTGTGAAGTTAAAGTCGATGCTGCGCGGAGGCCATGAAACATTGATTACGTTAAGTCGATGTGAAGCGGGTGATACTGTATTGGATTGTACCGCCGGTCTTTGTTCTGATACGCTCCTATTCTCGATGACAGTTGGCGAGCAAGGAAAGGTCATTGCGCTGGAAAGTCAACGTTTGTTGTATACGATTGTCCGTGAAGGACTAGCAACCTATGAAACGTCAGTCCAAGAAATAGAGCAAGCGATGCGCAGAATTGAGCTTAGATGTGAAGCACATGATCAATATTTAGCTAGCCTAGACGATCAAAGTGTAGATATTGTATATTTTGATCCAATGTTCCGCCAGCCATTGCATGAATCAAGTGCGATTAAAGCGATTCGTACGGTAGCGAATCCGAATGCCCTTGCGTTGTCTAGTATAGAGCATGCAAAGCGTGTTGCTCGTAAATGTGTTATTTTGAAGGAACATAGTATGAGTGAAGAGTTTGAAAGGCTTGCGATTCCTCGAACGAATGAAGTACGAGGGAATAAAATTGCATATGGTGCTTGGTATGCATCAGAACTAGCGTGAAGCATATAATTAAGGAAGTGGAAGCAATTTTGAAGAAACCATTATTAGTACTGATCGGTCCTACTGCAGTAGGGAAGACAGCACTAAGCATAGAACTTGCCAAGCAATATAATGCTGAGATCATATCTGGAGATTCGATGCAAGTATATCGCGGCATGGATATCGGTACAGCGAAGATTAAGATGGAAGAAAGAGAAGGCATCGTTCATCATTTGATTGATATATGCGAGCCAGAAGAGTCTTATTCAGCAGCTGACTTTCAGACGAATGCTCGTGCCTTGATTGATGATATATATGCAAGAGGCAAACTACCATTTATCGTAGGTGGCACGGGGCTTTACATTGAATCACTCTGCTATCAATATCGGTTTGCAGATAAAGGTTCAGATGAAGTGTTTCGTCTTGCACAAGAACGATTTGTTGAAGAGCATGGTCCAGAGGCGTTACATGAGCGATTAGCTGCAATTGATCCGACTACCGCAGAGCGACTTCATTATAATGATGTCCGCCGGGTGATACGTGCATTAGAAGTGCATCATGTTACAGGGATCACATTTAGCGAGCAACAGAGGGATCAAGTGAAGGAATCGCCATATGATCTATGTATACTTGGCTTGACGAGAGATCGTAAAAAGCTATATGCTCGTATTGAAGAGCGGATCGATCTCATGCTTGGGGAAGGGTTGCTAGATGAGGTGAAATCGCTGTTAGCTCGTGATTTGCCATTGCACGCGGTACCACTTCAAGCGCTCGGCTACAAGGAAATGATCGCTTATTTGCATGACGAATGTAGTTATGAAGCGGCGGTTGAGCTATTAAAGCGTGATACAAGACGATTTGCGAAACGGCAGCTTTCATGGTTCCGACATATGAAAGATATTCAGTGGATCGACATGGATGAAAATTTTCACAACAATTTACAATGTATTCATGCTATAATAGCAGGAAAGTTTCAAGATCATCTTGAATATATTACTAATCAAACTTATAAGTAGGCGGGGGTAACGTCCATATGAACAAATCTATCAATATTCAAGATACTTTTTTGAACCAACTTCGTAAGGATCAAATTCAAGTTACTGTTTTTTTGATGAATGGATTCCAAATTCGCGGATTAATTAAAGCATTTGATAACTTTACAATTATTATTGAAGTTGAAGGTCGTCAGCAAATGGTTTACAAGCATGCCATTTCTACTTTTGTGCCGCAACGTAATGTAACATTAATGCAACAAGATCCAAGTCAATAGAACGGTTAAGACGCAACTGAAACTTTTTCAGATGCTTTTCGTCTAATTAGATAGCGGCATTCAGGAGCAACCCGATGTTTAGCCGGGTTGCTTTTGTTATTTATTGTGTATACTTCATGTAAGTACAAGTTCAAAGTCTGCTTTTTGATCTGTATTGTGAAGTGTATTTATGCTTCTGCGGGAACATTTTATTACATCATAAGTTATACTATGCAGTTGCAAAAAGTTTTAGGAGGGGTCAGCATGAGTGAGCAAGGTGGAAATAACCGTGCGAACAACAAAGAAGCAAGTCGTAATCATACTAACAAAAAGAAAAATAAGAAGAGAAACAAAGGTAAAATATGGTTTTACAGCTTATTCTTCTCGATTGTTCTTGGTATTGTCTGTGCCATTGCAGGGTATTTATTCATTATTCTTAATGGTGAGAGGCTACTTGCAGAAAATGGAGACAAGTTAGTATTTGGTGAGGCTTCCGTTATATATGATGCTAATGGAACGGAAATATCAAGATTATACGACGTGTCGGATAATCGAGAAATAGCCGAGTTTTCAGAAATACCTGAAATCGTTCGCCAAGCCTTTATCTCAACTGAAGATCAGCGTTTCTATGATCATTCAGGCTTAGATTTCATCGCAATTGGTAGAGCACTAGTGAAAGATATTATTGCACGTAGCGCCGTTGAGGGTGGTAGTACGATCACACAACAGTTAGCGAAAAATGTGTTTCTAACAGGGGACAAAACGGTGTTCCGTAAAGCGACTGAAGCTTCCATTGCTGTAGCGCTAGAACAACAAATGTCCAAAGATCAAATTTTGGCAATGTACTTGAATCGAATCTATTATGGTCGAGGCATCCACGGTATTAAAGCTGCCGCTGAATATTATTTTGATACCGAATTAGAAGATTTAGAATTATGGCAAGCCGCTACGTTAGCAGCGATGCCGAAAGCACCGAACCGTTACAATCCAGTGAGCAATCCTGAGGCATCGAAGGATCGTCGTGCTGTCGTATTGAGATTATTATATGATCAAGGCAAAATTACAGAAACTCAGATGAATGAGGCGAAAGTTGTTGAATATGTCCAACCTGATCACGCAGATAAGTATACAAATTCCAAATATACCGCGTTTATTGATTATGTTATAGAAGAAGCGATAGAGGTTACAGGATTGCCAGAGGAAGAGCTACGTGTTGGTGGATTCCAAATTTATACGACCATAAATATTGCCGCTCAAGATATAATGGATGCTGAATTTGAGAATAAGGATAACTTCGAAGAAAGCGTTGATGAGGAATTAGCACAAGGATCGATGATTATTATTGATCATGCTACTGGAGAGATTAAAGCAATGTCTGGTGGTCGTGATTATGTGAAAAAAGGCTGGAATCGTGTTACTCAGCCAAGACAGCCAGGATCAGCCTATAAGCCGATTATCTCTTATGGTCCTGCATTAGAAACGCTTAATTTCACACCATCAACTGTGTTGAAAAATGATAAAAAATGCTTCAATAATTACTGCCCACAAGATAGATGGGGAGCAGCGTCCGTAACGATGCAGCAATCTCTACAAGATTCTCGAAATCTAGCTGCTGTATGGTTATTGAATGAAGTTGGCTTGAAAGCTGCCGATGCATTTGCAACAAAATTGGGTGTCGGTCTTACTGATGATGATATGAACTTATCAAGTGCACTTGGTGGACTTAGTAGAGGATTCTCGCCGCTTCAGATGGCAACTGCCTTTAGCGTTATTGCAAATAATGGGGTTTCTGTTGATCCCCATACGATTACTTCTATTACAGGTAAAGGGTATGACTATAAATATAAAGCACCGAAAGCAGAACGGTTAATGAAGGAAACGACAGCTTCATATCTTACGGCTATGATGCGTAAAGTTGTAGATTCTGGAACGGCCAAAAGAGCTCAAATTGACCGTCCAGTGGCAGGTAAAACAGGTACAACACAGCACGGTATTCCTGATTATAATGGTAAAGGTAATCGTGATGCGTGGTTTGTCGGTTATACTGCGGAATGGACAGCGGCGGTATGGATGGGTTATGACAAAACGAACGCAACTCATGTTTTGAAAAGTGGTAGTTCGCAAGCTGCAACACTATTTGCGAAAATAATGAAGCCAGCACTTGCTACTATTCCAAAAAACAACTTCACTGAGGTGGAAATTCCCGAAGTAGAAGTTCCAACCTTAACGATGGGGAACTTAGCTCTAGAATATGATGCAGAAGTTATGAAAGTTACTTTGAAATGGGATATACAATATGAGGGTGACGTAACCTTTGAGGTGTTCCGGATGGAACAAAATAGCGGGAACTTTGTTCACTTTGCAGAGACCGAGGGTCAATATATGATTGATGATGCTTATGTGTTCCCAGGAAACAATTATCAATATTATGTGATCGCACATGATCTGGAAAATGATATTTCAAGTGATCCTTCTAATAAAGTGTCCTTTGATATTCCAGATGGTGATTTGGTCATCCCAGATATTCCAATGGAAGGTGACGAAGATGACTTTGTGGAAGGTAATCCATATCCAACGGATGATTGGTCACAACCAAATGTCACTCCAACACCTGCGCCACCGATCGAGCCAACATCAACACCGACTCCTGAGGTGACGCCAACTCCGACACCAATCGTACCAGATGAGCCGTGGGAAGAGGAAGTACAGCCTGAGCAAGAGTTTGTACCTGAAATTGATGGAGAAATAGATCAGATTACACCGTAACGAAATGAAAAGTATTATTACAGATTCAAACCTATAACTGCTAAAGAGAGCACAAGGACATATATGACATTCGCAATAGACATTCTATTGATATTTATGCGAAAACGTTATAAATGTTGTGCTCTCTTTTTCGTAAATGTTGGATATTGGTGCTGACTATGTTAAGCTTCAAATATAGTGTTTATGGTGTAATAGGAAAGGTACGTTTACTATGAAAAGAAAATTTTCTGATCGTGCAAACTGGCGTAGAATTGTACGTAAAAGTTATTCATGTCTGTCACTCGATAATAAAGAGTTTCATGGATTACTTACCTTTTATCGGATACATGAGCTTCGAGATCCTTTATATAAAGAATATGGTGAACATCGTTTATGTCTAGCTGATGAAGGTTATTTGTGGATGCAACATTTTCCTAAAGGAGAGCATTTCGTCATTACGACAATGTTCGACAAGCAGGGGAAGGTAGTCCAATGGTACATCGATGTCTGTAAAACACAAGGATTAACGGAACAGCAGGTTCCTTGGTTTGATGATCTGTATCTTGATGTCGTCGTCTTGCCCAGTGGTGAAGTGTTTCTAATGGATGAGGATGAATTAGAGGAAGCGTTCAAGAGCGGGGATATTTCGTATAAGGACGTGGCAATGGCGAAAAAAACTGCGAATAGATTATTGTCAATGATTCGCAATGGGAAGTTTCGTTATTTTACACTTAGTATGAAGCATAAGCGTATCTATGACCAAGCGCGGGAATTGAGTGAATCGTGATATGAAAAAGAGACGTGAAAAAATAGGCTTTTTTCGTAAATGTTTTCGATTATTTATATTAGCTGTTTCCATAGTGTTCATCTGGTGCATATATTGCTACGGCTTACTGCTCTATGGTCAACAAGATACTCCGCTCCAGCAGGCAGACACCGGCATCGTCTTAGGTGCAGCGCTTTGGAATAATGTTCCTAGTCCAGCACTGCGAGAACGATTGGACGGGGCGTTGGCATTGTATGAAGAAGGAACGATCAACTATTTGATACTTAGTGGCGGGAAAGCATCGAACACTTCATTATTATCTGAAGCAGAAGGGATGCGCGACTATCTCGTAGCGGCAGGTGTTCCTACTGAGAAACTATTATTGGAGAAACAATCTACTGATACATATGAAAATCTATTATTTAGCTATGAGATTGCCAAGGCAAATGAACTGCAATCGTTCGTAATCATTACGCATAATTATCATGGTGAGCGTGCAGCAGATATTGCATCCTTTCTACATATGGAAAATGTTCAGGTCAACGGTGTGAAAACAAAGGTGCTTAATGAATCATATCATTATACAAGAGAAGTGTTAGCTTATACAAAATGGCAATTGAATAAACTGCTTTCACTGTTGAATATCTACATTTGAGTAAAATTCATGAATCTTCTAATATGTAAGAAATAGCTAGAATACACTGATACTACGTATAGCTTGCACAGCTTTTGATGAAAGAAAGGTGATGCTAGTAATGAGTAGTAAAGTTATTTCAGGTGAGCCTTACGTAAACACTCGTTCATCACGTCAAATTAATGTGGTGCTACGAAATCATGAGCCGCTACAAATGATAAGCGATACACATTTAATAGAAGAAAAGCATGAAGTCGAAGAAAAAATGCAACAAGCACCTAATATTTATGCTGAATTTGAAGAACAATTAAATCAAATGATTGGCATGGATCAAGTGAAGCAAATCGTATATGAAATATTTGCCTTGTTACAAATAACGAAAATGCGCCAAGAGGCAGGGTTAAATGGATCAGCTCAAGTGTATCATATGATTTTCAAAGGTAATCCTGGTACAGGAAAGACGACGATTGCTCGAATCGTTGCTAAGCTGTTTCAGAAGATGGGCGTCCTTTCAAAAGGGCATCTTATCGAGGTGGAACGCGCTGATCTCGTAGGTGAATATATTGGGCATACCGCGCAAAAAACGAGAGATTTGGTAAAGAAGGCGATGGGTGGAGTACTGTTCATCGACGAAGCATATAGTCTTGCACGAGGCGGGGAAAAGGATTTCGGTAAGGAAGCGATCGATACGCTTGTGAAGCATATGGAGGATTCGAAAAATCAATTCATCCTTATTCTTGCAGGCTATCCCTATGAAATTGAACAATTTCTCATGACGAATCCTGGACTACCATCTAGATTTCCGATCATTATTGACTTTCCAGACTATACGGTAGATCAGCTTATGCAAATTGGTGAGCAAATGATTAAAGAAAGAGATTATTCACTTTCACAGCATGCGTTATTCAAACTTCGTCAACTCGTTATGCAAGCGAAGCAAAGCGAAGAGTTTTCATTCAGTAATGCTCGCTATGTCCGCAATTTGCTGGAAAAGGCGATCAGGCAGCATGCGGTTCGCTTAATGGGACAATATCCAAGGCATGCCCCTTCGAGAAATGAATTAATAAGTATTCGTTCTGAAGATATTAAGTTATAATAATGAAGGCACTTCTGCATATTAATTGCGGAAGTGCCTACTTGAAGGTAAGGGAGAAACTTTTGATGAAACAACAACGTAGTGACACATGGAAACAGCTTGAAGTATTAGTAGAACAAACTGAAGTAGAAATTAGAGATGCTTTTCTTGATATAGAGCGTATAAGTGAAAAGAATCAATGGAAAGTTATAGAAGCATTTCAGAAATATAAAGTGAGTGATTTTCATTTTGCAGGCTCGACTGGCTATGGCTATAACGATCGAGGACGTGAAGTATTAGACCTTGTCTATGCTGAAGTATTTGGTGCAGAGCAGGCGTTGGTTCGTCCACATTTTGCGTCAGGTACACATACCATTAGCTGTGCTTTGTTTGGAGTATTGCGTCCTGGTGATGAATTACTGTATATAACGGGCACACCATACGATACATTGCATAAAGTTATCGGAAAAGCTCAGGATGGCTCAGGCTCTCTAGCTGATTGGGGAATATCATACAAAGCGGTTGAACTATTAGCAGATGGACAAGTTGATTGGGCAAAGGTTGAAGGAAGTATTACATCTAATACGAAGGTTATCGGTATTCAGCGCTCGCGCGGATACGACTGGAGAGCTTCTTTCAATATTGCACAAATTCAAGAGATGGTTACACGCATTCGTGAAATTGCGCCGCATGTCATTATTTTTGTAGATAACTGCTACGGTGAGTTTACCGAGCTACTAGAACCAACTGAAGTTGGTGTTGATCTGATGGCAGGATCATTAATTAAAAACCCAGGCGGTGGTATTGCTGAAACTGGTGGCTATATTGCAGGTAAGCAGCAATATGTAGAAGCGGCTTCGTATCGCTTAACAGCACCTGGTATTGGTGGTGAGGTTGGGGCAACGCTAGGGACGCTGCGTGGGATGTATCAAGGATTATTTCTAGCTTCACATCTCGTATCCCAAGCCATTAAAGGGAGTGTATTAGCCTCCGCAATATTTGAAAAGCTTGGCTTTGAGACAAAGCCCACATGGCAGGAAAAACGAACGGATCTTATTCAAGCGATACGCTTTGGACAAGCTGATCATTTAATTGCATTTGTGCAAGGTATTCAGCAAGCAGCAGCAGTCGATTCATATGTTACACCAGAGCCTTGGGACATGCCTGGATATGAGCATGCTGTTATTATGGCGGCGGGCACATTTATCCAAGGAGGAAGTCTAGAATTGTCTGCGGATGCCCCAATCCGTGAACCATATATTGCTTATATGCAAGGCGGGTTAACGTATGCTCATGTCAAATATGGACTGCTTACTTCTTTGTCGAAAATGACCGATAAGGGCTTGATTGTAACGAAACCTTACACAGGTTGACATATTTATACTAGCTAGTTACAATGATGGTAAAGTGGCTACAGGAAGGATGGTGCGATATGGCTGACGATATTCGTAGAAATATGGCCTTGTTCCCAATAGGTATTGTAATGAAACTTACCGATCTAACGGCGAGACAAATTCGTTATTATGAACAGCATGAGCTAATTGTTCCTGCAAGGACTGGCGGTAATCAACGCTTATTCTCATTTAATGATGTAGAAAGACTACTTGAAATAAAATCGCTTATTGAAAAAGGTGTTAACATCGCTGGTATTAAGCAAGTGATGAATCCTGTTTCTAAGGAATCCGAGGAAGCAACGATCGTAAGTGAGCAATCTGAGGTTAAGCGTCGTGAAATGTCAGATACTCAGCTTCATCGTATGCTTAAGCAGCAATTGATAGAAAAAAGACCAGGTCAAACATCGATCATTCAAGGTCAGCTATCGAGATTTTTGCATAAACGCTAGTGCTTTTCATTGGTGAGAGCTATATCAAGGAAGCTATGAAAAGTATGGTTTATGCTTTCGAAGTGACTTTTCATTGGTGGAAAGTTATATCAGGAAGCTATGAAAAGTATGGTTTATGCTTTCGAAGTGACTTTTCATTGGTGGAAAGTTATATCAGGAAGCTATGAAAAGTTTGGTTTATGCTTTCGAAGTGACTTTTCATTTGTGAGAGCTATATCAAGGAAGCTATGAAAAGTATGGTTTATGCTTTCGAAGTGACTTTTCATTGGTGAGAGCTATATCAAGGAAGCTATGAAAAGTTTAAGGAGATGATTTTATGGGTTACACGAAAGAGGACATTAGACGAATTACGGAAGAACAAAATGTACGATTCATTCGCTTGCAGTTTACAGATTTGCTTGGTGCAGTGAAAAACGTGGAAATCCCTGTAAGTCAACTTGAAAAAGCACTAGATAATAAAATGATGTTCGATGGATCTTCGATCGAAGGTTATGTACGTATAGAAGAATCAGATATGTATTTATATCCTGATCTAGACACTTGGGTTGTATTCCCTTGGGTAACTGAGGTTCGTATTGCCCGTTTAATTTGTGATATTTATATGCCTGACGGAACACCTTTTGCTGGTGATCCACGTCATATTTTGAAACGAGTGTTAAAAGAAGCTGAAGAAATGGGCTTTACCAATATGAATGTTGGTCCAGAACCAGAATTCTTCTTATTCAAAACGGATGAAAAAGGCAATCCAACAACAGAATTGAATGATCATGGTGGTTACTTTGATCTAGCACCTATGGATATGGGTGAGAACTGTCGTCGTGATATCGTGCTTACGTTAGAAGAAATGGGCTTTGAAATTGAAGCATCTCATCATGAGGTTGCTCCAGGTCAGCATGAAATCGACTTTAAGTATGCCGATGCAATTCGCGCTGCTGATCAAATTCAAACATTCAAACTCGTTGTAAAAACAATTGCTCGTGTACATGGTTTACATGCATCCTTTATGCCTAAACCATTGTATGGTGCAAATGGGTCCGGAATGCACTGTCATGTATCTTTATTCGAAGGAAATGAAAATAGATTCTATGATGAAAGTGATCCACTTGGATTGAGTAAAGATGCTCGCCACTTTATGGCAGGTATTATGACTCATGCTCGTGCAATGGCTGCGATAATGAATCCTACGGTTAATTCTTATAAGCGACTTGTGCCTGGTTATGAAGCACCATGTTATGTCGCTTGGTCTGCAAGTAATCGTTCTCCAATGATTCGGATTCCAGCATCACGCGGTATTTCGACTCGTGTAGAAGTGCGTAATCCAGATCCAGCCGCTAATCCATATTTGACACTTGCCGTTGTATTGAAAGCAGGTCTAGATGGTATTCGTAATAAGACGACTTTAGTTCCTCCGACAGATCGTAATATTTATATTATGTCTGAAGAAGAACGTCTGGATGAAAAGATCTTCAGCCTGCCTAACGATCTTCGTGAAGCATTGAATGAGCTACTTCGTAGTGATGTTATCTGCGACGCACTGGGCGACCATGCGTTAGCACACTTCTATGAACTGAAAGAGATCGAATGGGATATGTATAGGACCCAAGTTCACCAATGGGAATTGGATCAGTATTTGACTCATTATTAATAAGGGGAACCCTTGATGCTACTGATATGCTCCCATCATCGTAGTAGTAGTAGTAGTAAAAAGAATTCTACTACTACTACTACGATGATGGGAGTTTTTCTAATGTCTAAAAGAAGTTCAACCTCTGTTGAAACAAAATTACATGTCGTGCAGCGATGCTTAGAGCACAAATCAAATCCAACATATGAAGCAAAACAGATAGGCGTTAACCCACACACGGTTAATGATTGGATAAGAAAATATAAAGCAGATGGATTAGATGGATTAAAAGAATCGAATACATGGAAAACATACTCAACGGAATTGAGGCTAGCTGCTGTTCATGATGTATTATCTGGTCATTGTTCTGTAGAAGAGGCAACAAAGAAGTATCGCATTTCAAGTAGAACTGTTTTGAGGAATTGGATTTCCAAGTATAATAGTGAGATAGAATTGAAACCTACTCGTAAAGGAAGAGGGCTATCTCGTATGAATAAAGGACGTAAAACAACATTTGAAGAACGGATTGAAATTGCACAATATACCATCGCTAATGGGTTGGATTATCAGAAGGCGATTGTAAAGTACGGGGTATCTTATCAGCAAGTCTATGCATGGGTTCGAAAATACCAAGCAGGCAGCGAGAATGCGCTCAAGGACAATCGCGGTCGTAATAAGCCATTAGAAGAACTAGATGAGCACGAACGCCTTAAGCTACGGATCAAGGAATTAGAAGCTCGGAACGAATACCTGGAGATGGAGAATGCCTTCGAAAAAAAGTTGGCAGAGATCAAGCGACGAGATACACGCTAACCCTTGTTCGACAAGTAACCTTGTATCAAGCGATTCAAGAACTGAACAACGAAAAAGGGTACGCCATTACGAAGTTGTGTGCGTTAGCAGAGGTTGCTCGATCTGCCTATTACAAGTGGTTACATTGGACTCCATCTGCTAGAGAACGTGAAAATCTTGCACTAGCCAAAGAAGTAAAGCTTCGTTATAACAAGCGAAAAGGGATACTTGGTTATCGCCAAATGCGTACTCAGTTAAACCGAAAACTCAAGAAGAAGTATAACAAAAAACGCTATTACCGAATCATGCGTGCGCTTGGACTCAAAGCAGTCATTCGCAGGAAACGACCAAGCTATGTGAAGACCTCTGAGATCCATGTCGCTGAAAATATCATGAACCGTAACTTTGATGCCCATTCTCCTAATTCAAAGTGGTGTACAGATGTGACAGAACTGAAGTATGGGATTGGTCGCAAAGCCTATTGAGCGCCATTATCGATGCATACGATAATTCCATTGTCTCATGGAAATTGAGCCATTCTAACAACAATAAACTCGTGATGGATACGCTCAAGAAGGCTTATGAGAAGAATCCTGGTGTCACTCCACTCCTCCAAAGCGACAGAGGCTTCCAGTATACGTCTCATGAGTATAATCGATTCCAAGTAAAATACGAATTTATAAAAGCATGTCTCGCGTGAGCCGATGTTTGGACAACCAGCCTATTGAGCGCTTTTGGGGTACTTACAAATCAGAAAGTTATTATCTTACAAAGTTTAACACCTATGAAGACGTCCTCAAAGACGTTAGCAACTATATTCGCTATTACAACAACTACCGCTATTCAGAATGTTTGGATGACTTGTCACTTAACGAATACCGACGAGCTGCATCATGAAAAAAACCTCAGCTCTATTAAAACGAGCCAAGGTTTCTAATCTAACTATTTTTGTTTTTTACACTGTCCACTTGACAGGGAGCACTTCACTCATTCACGAGTGGCTTTATATGTCTTATATAGATCAGTCATGATAGATATGTGATTGCTTAATTAGTTAGAGCTAAGGGGAATTTCCTTAGCAACGAATAATCCACTCATGCTTATGGTATGAGTGGATTATTATTATTGTTATTATCGAAGGATATCCAAATTGTTTATATATTCTGTATAACTAGTGGTATCAAGTTTCTCTCCAAAAATTCCAACGTCTCTTTGAGACATGTTTTTCGATAAATACTCCATTGAATCAATAAGGTTTTTATGAATAAGTTGAAGTGATTCTACATGTTGATATTTCTTGGAAATATTATTAGATTCATTAATCAATTCTTCAATTTCCTTTACAACATTATAGTGTTCAAGTCTAAGACCTGGTTCATATTTTAGATTGTAATCTTTATACTTTTCAAGTATTGGTGTGTATTTTTCAAGAATTGGTTCGACGTCTAAGATATATTCATTTTTGTTTTCGTCTAGCAGTTGTTCTGCATATTTATGCTTAGCTTGCTCTAGGAGTATTCTTGCATCTTCATCAGTTGGCTTTTCAATCATCGCATATTCAAAATTCGCAATAGATTCTTCATAATTCCCCTCTATTAATAAATCTTTTCCCTTCCTCATATATTTATCAAATGGTTCGACTGTAGTACATGATGTTAAAATTAATATTGAAACAAAAAGAAATACGATCCTCAATTTTAAACCCCCATTTTGTTCAATAATTACATAACTTTATTATATCTGTTGCTTATTCGTCTTGTATAGATCAGTCATGATCTATATGTTATTACTTCAATAATTTAGGTAAGGGAAATTTATCTGAGCGAAAGACATGATGAAAGCCACTCTACCTGGACGGGTTGAGTGGCTTCTTTGCGTTCTTGTCAATTACTATCTATTTCCTTACACTGGAGTCGAAGTAGGAGAGAGCAACTATGATCCTTGTCGAATAAGATCGAAACATCTAATTTGAATTGGTAAAAAAGTACTATATATTTATAGTAATAATATGTATAAAATAAAAAGTGTAATATGCTCCAAATATTACTATAGGAGGCAAGATTAGTATTTTTTTTAATAACTTAAATTGAGGAGGAAGCTATTTATGGTAAGCATTAAACGAAAAAACATTATTTCATTATTTATTTCAGTGTTATTGATTTTTTCTCTATTAAATGCTAGTGTATTTGCACAAAATAGTAGCCATCAAAACTCTCAGAATCAGCAAGTTTCATACAACAACGAAATTAGCCAAATTCTTGAAATTGTTGTACTCGATTCAACTACAGGTGAATTACTCAATACCAAAATCTTGTTAAAGTCTCCTGATATTTGGGATACCACAGTTCTAGAAAACCTTGATGATAAATATATATTGATTACAAATGAAATTCGTAATTTAAATCCTGGTGAAACATTGCCTTTAATTGTAGTTGGACAAGATGGTATGATAAGGCCTTATGCAGTAGAGACGATTTTTGATGTTGGTAATTTTGTTATGTCGTTAGCTGAGTTTGCAGTATCACCAAACTTTTGGACAGGCTTTAATGTAGTTGCAGATGGTCTATCTGTAGTTTTACCAGGGGTTCCCTCTGTCACTGGTATAAAAAGAATGATAAATGCAAGTGAAAAACTTAAGGATTCTTTGCAAGTTGGGGTCAAAAGTTACGGGACATTAAAAAATGATACCATCCCTACAGGTTGGCAACGACACCATTTGTTTGAAAAAAGATTTAAAGCAAGATTGGGTAGCGATGTTACAGATAACAATATGTTAGCTATAGCATTGCCAAGCGATTATCATCTATTGTTCACTAATAAAATGCGTACGAAAATTCCTTATGGTTCTAACTACAATGACTACACAAAATCCAGTATTATAAATAGCCACATTGACTCATATAAAGAAATATGGGAAGATACCGATGATGAGTTCTGGGAGTTTATGTATGAGTTCTCCAAAAGCCGTCAATATAAAATTGCGGACTGATTACAATAAGACGAGGGATTCCCTCGTCTTTATTATATAGAGGAGATGAAACATGAAGGTTACAGTAATAATAAGTTTTTTGGTTGATGCAGTTTTTAGCAAAGAGATTGATGATTATTTTTGCTCTTACGGTATTTATATAGAAACGCCAAGTAAAGGTAAATCAGCCGAACTTAGTTATAAAGTTCCTATTATTCAAAACAACCAAGTTGAACTAACTTTTCTTATTGATAGTATAAGTATTGGTTTGAAAAAAAAGTTTAACATTCAACATATTGGTGAATTTTTTTGTTATGAATGTAATGATTTAGAATATGAAGAATCGCCTTATTTCCTAGTGAAATCAACTGGGAATTCAGCTAAATCAAACATAGAGGATAGTGGCAATGAATTTAATAAAAGCATATTTTGCCCTAATTGTGAATTGCAAATTAAAAAATTGAGAGAACAACTTTCTATTAACACCGCAATATTAAACAAAAAGTTAATGGTCAATGTTGGAGGGCAGTTTTGGGTTGTCTCTGAACGTATGGCAGAATTAATGGATGAATGGAAACTAACAGGATACACATTGAAGGAAGTTATTCATAAGGGTAAATCTAGTGAAGCAATCCCAGCGTATCAAATGGTTCCTACGACAATACTGCCACAATGGAGTGACAAAATGAAACATTACTATTTTGTTAATGAGGAGGAAGAACATTGTGTGGAGTGTAATGTAAAAGGTAGAATTGACTATCCTTATCATTATGATAGAAAACAAATCGAAGCAGTAAATGTTGATCTCGCACTAAGTAAAGAGTATGTTTGTAACGGTTCAATTGTTTATCAATCATTACTAATTAGTAAAAATTTTAGAGAGTTATTACTCAAACATAAATTAAGTCGAGATGTACGAAGTGTATTTTCCGAAAAGTACGGTTCTAACGATTGGTTGTTACAACCGGTTATAATTGTGGACAAATAACTTCTTACATTTAATAGTGCTAAATTTAGTTGAAAATGATGACAAGAATAAATATATAAAACATACAAAGCCACTCATTCACGAGTGGCTTTATATGTCTTATATAGATCAGTCATGATAGATATGTGATTGCTTAATAAGTATGAGGTAAGGAAAATTTTCCTTAGCTCGCACAACAAAATACCCCTCTTCCTTTTATGGTGTTTTTCTTTTAAATAATCGAATTATGGAACAATTGTCAGGTTACTACCATGTGTCGCAGTAGTTGTTGTGAAATATTCAGCAACAAAAATAGTTTGATAATACCTTTCGTATGAATATCTTATTTTTACATTTGCACCCTGAGTTACATTTAAGTTGTATGTAACATTTCCCGCATAAGTATAAGCGCTTTTTGTACCAATCCCAGTATTTTGTTGATAAACTGGCAGGGCACCACTAGATGTATCAGCATCTGTTACTTCAGGACTAAATCCAAAAGTTTTAGATAGTTTCCAACTAGTAATCTGAGTACTATGGGGACCTGTATCCCCAGACATTTTTCTGTATGTTAATTTAGTAGAACTTAGCGGTATAATGAAATTGAGCGTTTGAAAACCCAATGGTACCCCGAAGTAAAAAGGTATACTGATATTAGCAGAGGTACTATTATGAACAGGTGAAGCGACTTCCAAAGCATATAATAGACTAGAAGCGCTAACTATTTCGGTAGTTATTTCACTTGCCTGTACATCTATAACCTTAAAAGGGGAAGCTGTTATGGATTGTAAATATTTAGTAGCATTAGAAGTGTATGAGTTCGCTTTAGCATAGTGTGTAGTTATACTTTGATTTCTTAATTCCTTAGTGGAGTAGAAACTTATGGCTGATAAATTACCATATGAGGAGGTCGCATAATTAGTCCCTTGATAAACCACTCTAGCATCAACTGTAGAAAGAGGTTGTACATTTTCTTGAGGAATTAGCAATTCTGATGAGTTGTCATTAACTTTAGATTCTTCTATATTTGCCTGCGACTGTTTTTGTTTTCTATAGATTAGCATTGCATCTTGAATAACCTCGCTGTCTTTATCACCAAAGTAATAAAAAGAAGGTGTGCGATCGCCCCCTCCACTACCAATCGTTACTGAAAACAAAGAATCATTTGTATCGGGTGAATAATGCAGTCCAACATCGATAACATTTTTATCTTGATCTTCAAAACTTTCGGAACTCCCTAAGTATCCATGCAAGCCGCCTAAATATACTAACTTCTTATCAGTTGTCATAATTCCTAGAAGATCTCCAGTTAAAGAAGTTGTATATTCATTACCTTCAATATTAAAAGTTAACACTGCATTGACGTTAAGAGTACCATCTTTATTTACTCGATTATTCTTAAAATCAAAATTTAATGACGTTGCTGAGTTAGTTCTATCAAGATCTAAGGCTACTTGATTTTTTTTGTTTTTATCCGTTACTCTTAAGGATTGAATTGGTTTTTCAGTAAAAAGTTCAATCTGAGGTGCTGAAATATTGAGATTTTTGGAAATTGTATCTTCATACCCCTTAACAGTTTCTGAAGCTGCGACACTTGATGAAAACGCTGCCAATAAACTTATTACTAGAAACAAGGTTAACATTTTTTTCTTACTAGATCACTCTCCTAATTTGATTAAGTTCAAATTTAATGTTACATATTAATAGTTAAATGTAAAATTTTAATAATTGAGGTGGATTATATGAAAAAGTTAATATTCCTATTTTTATTGATTACGTTACTTACTTCATGTTCTACAAAAGAAAAAGATATTAAAGAACAATCAATCGAGCATTATAAATATAACGGTATACAACTTTATCAAAATAACGAGAGTTTTATTCAAACGCAGTTTTTAAGGAGCATTAATGATGTTAATGATTTTCTAACGGCATTTAATGGAATCAAAAAACTTCCATCTGACAAAACATTTGAATTAAAAGATTGGGATTATATAATTGAACTAGGAGAAGATATAACACCTGTTAATAATGCTACAGAGCCATATTTTAAGCACGATACTTCAAAATTAATTATTCTTATTCAAGACAATTTTATTCAAATGGGTTCATCTTTATATTCTTCAAATGAGAATCTAGTAGAAATAATGAATAACTTGTACTCTGAATACGTTACTATAAACAAATTATATGGATATGATCCTATAGAATGGAAAAAGTATTGATTAAGGAGATATTTGTTTTGCAGTTATTATAGTAATTAAGCATCTACGTAGTTTGATATCGGAAATATCCTTTTAAAGTATGGGAAATATCATAAATATTACTTAGGAATAAACCGACATCTAAGAATGTTGGGTGGAAAATCTTTATATTAATATTTCCGAACTTATAGAACAAAAAAAGAAGCTGCTTATTCTAAACTGTACCCTATAGAGTAGACACTTTGAAAAAAGTCTACCCTGTAGGGTACTTTTGTTTATAATAAGAAAAAACAGGTCGGAGCGAACTAATATGACAAAGCGATTATTTACTAAAAAAGAA
>NZ_JBXCIY010000017.1:0-87168 GCF_056786395.1 Paenibacillus sp. Y951
TCGATACGCTTCTACGCACAGATTTCGCCATACGCAGGTATCCCAGCTACGAAGGTGGCTTGGTCCCTCCTTCGGTTGGACTTTCACCAACTAGATAATGCGTGCCTCTGGGCACGCCTCATATAAAAAGCGACCTGCATCCCATCCATTAAGTTAGGGCACACGTCGCTTCTATTATTTATACTATACATTTAATCATTGCTAGTTAATTATTGCTTGGGCCAAACACTCTCTAACTGATCACCAAGTAGCTTCTTCAAAAATGTTTTACGATGCATAATTGTAGGTCCATATTGTAAAATTGCGGCATTATGTACTTTAGTACCATAGCCTTTATGCTTAGATAATTCATATTGCGGATATAAGTCATTCCACTCTTGTTCGCAAAGACGATCACGAGTGACTTTCGCTAATATTGATGCGGCTCCGATCGATTGACTACGAGCATCACCTTTCACAATACCTTCTTGCGGAATATCGAGATCAATGACCTCGGCATCGACGAGTAAAAATTGCGCGGCAACCTGTAGACCTTCAATTGCTTGCTTCATCGCTAGACGCGAAGCTTGCTTAATATTCAGTTCATCAATGATTGGTGCTGGAATGCGCGCGATGCAATAAGCTACTGCTTGTTCAGTAATCTCTGAATATAACAGCTCACGTTTCTTTTCCGTAAGTTTTTTGGAATCATTGATCCCGTCGATGATGCAACCAGGCGGTAAGATGACCGCTGCGGCAACGACATCACCGAACAGACAGCCTCTACCTACCTCGTCCACACCAGCAATATGTTCAATCCCCTGTGACCATAACGCCTTTTCAAAAGCTAACAAATCGATGACATCAGACATCTATTTCTTAACCTCTCTTATAGGCATATCATCAAATGGAGCTTCTAACGTAATCCGTCCTAACTTCGCAGCACGAAGATCACGTAATATAACGCCCGATGCTTTATCAAGATCAACTCGATTACCACTCATCAAGCAACCACGTTTGCGGCCGATTTCCTCCATAACACGAACGATCTCTTCGTTGTCATTAAGATCTTTCGGAGCTTCGATCGTTAAGCTGTAACGTTCAGCAATCGTATCCCAGTATCTGCCTGCCAATGTTTTAATAGCATAATAGCCGACCTCATCAATATTCAATATTTGCTCACGAATCGCACCAGTCATCGCTAGACGATATCCGACAACTTGATCATCGAATCTCGGCCATAATATCCCTGGAGTATCTAGTAGTTCTAGCTCGCCACCCGCTTTAATCCATTGTTGCCCTTTCGTAACCCCTGGCTTGTCACCAGTGATCGCAATATTACGGCCAGCAAGTCGATTAATTAGTGTGGATTTCCCTACGTTCGGAATACCGACAATCAGTCCTCGATTCGCGCGTGGATTCATGCCTTTAGCAATTTGTCGATCGATCTTAGCTTTCAATATTTGCTTCGTCAAAATCGGAATTTCATTGACCCGCGTACCTGTATTAGAATCTACAATAGCAACGGTATGACCTTCGTTCTCAAAATATTGCTTCCATTGCTCATTCATTACGGGATCAGCCAAATCAGATTTATTCAAAATAATGAGTCTTGGCTTGCCTTGCAAAATATCATCGATCATTGGATTACGACTAGAAATTGGTACTCGTGCATCTAGCAGTTCAATCGCAATATCAATTAATTTCAGCTTTTCTTGTATTTGACGCTTGGCACGGGTCATATGCCCCGGGAACCATTGAATCGCCATATAAGTCACCTCATCTAGTTGTAATGCTTAACCAACTCTAATTTATTTAATGGCCACATTACGACATCAGCACGTCCAATAATTTCGTCCTCTGATACGTAACCTATAGCTCTACTATCCTTACTATAACCTCGATTGTCGCCCATCACATAATACATTCCTTCAGGGACAACATTATCTGGGTATCTTTCATTAGGGAAACTGAACGAATCTCCAATCCCATTATATGTTAATCCGTCAGCCATACTCTCTGCAATAACTTTTGTAAGATAAGGCTCAATAATCAATTGATCATTAATATACAATTGATCACCTTCAACTTTTATAGTGTCACCTGGTACACCAATAATACGCTTAATGAAACGTCTATCCTCTTCAGGTACATCGAATACGACAACATCACCATATTCAGGCTTGCTAATATTATATATAAGTAAATTTACAATAACACGTTCATGAGTATGAAAGTTCGGTTCCATTGAATCACCATCAACAATAAACGGTGAAAACAGAAAAATACGTACAATGGCAACAAGTATAATAGCGATCGCAATCGACTTAATCCAATCGATAATCTCTTTGTAAGTCTTATCTTTTTGTTGTTTCCTACTTGATCTTGTAGAGCCGGATGCCAATACACTATCTTCATTTTGAGAGCTTCCATTCTGCTCAGCTACGTCTTCTGTCGAAGCTTTTGGTTGATCGAGTAACTCATCTTTAGGTTCCATTGTACAGCCCTCCTCTTGACTCTAGCAGATGTAAAAAAAACGAAAAGGAGCTTGATAGAACAAGCTCCTCTTGATGATTCATTTTAGCGAATTTCTTTAATTCTCGCAGCTTTACCACGAAGGTCACGAAGGTAGTACAACTTAGCGCGGCGAACTTTACCACGACGAGCTACTTCGATTTTTTCAAGCTTTGGTGAATTAAGAGGGAAAGTTCTTTCCACACCAACACCATAAGAAATTTTACGTACAGTAAAAGTTTCACTAATTCCGCCACCGCGACGTTTAATTACTACGCCTTCGAATAACTGAACACGTTCACGAGTTCCCTCGATTACTTTTACATATACTTTTAGCGTGTCACCAGGACGGAAATTAGGTGTGTCTTGGCGAAGATTTTCCTGAGCAATTGCTTGTAGGATATTCAAAATATTCAACTCCTTTCACCATAGATGTTCTTATAAACTTCCTATTCCTCTGAATAGATCATCATTTATAGCGGACCACCCGTTATACGAACAACATTTACTATTTTATCATATAAAGAGTACCAATACAATGATAACTTATAGGCTTGTCTTAATTGTTCATTTCTAAATACAAGTTCAAAAAGCGGACTTTCAGAATCGAGAAGATGACGCGTTAGTTGAGAAAGGCGGAAGCGCAAGTGTACGTGGTTGGTACACGCGAACCGTACTTTCCAAGTTCGCTTCATATTCGATGCCGACTAAGCTCCATGCATTACTTCGTTATCAAAGTCCGCTTTTTGAACAACCTCTTTTGTTACTCAACAATTTGCGCTGCTGGTCTAGCCATTGCTTCTCTTTTTTGGACAACTCAATATGCTCAAGCAGATCCGGTCGACGTTGTAGTGTACGTAATAGCGATTGTTCACGTCTCCACTTCTCGATATTAGCATGATGCCCAGATAACAATTCATCTGGAACCGACCATTCGCGGAATTGAGCGGGTCTTGTATAGTGAGGATATTCCAGTAATCCAGTACTGAAAGAATCCGTAATTGCACTTGTCTCATTGCCAAGTACACCTGGCAATAGCCTTACCACACTATCGATCACCGTCATCGCAGGAATTTCTCCACCTGTGAGCACATAATCGCCTACAGATATTTCATCTGTAACTAGATGCTGACGAATACGCTCATCATAACCCTCATAATGACCGCAAATGAAAACGAGATGACTAGACGTACTTAATTCCTCTGCTTTACGCTGTGTGAAACTTTCCCCTTGCGGACACATCAATATGACACGTGGCGGTTCTATCGCCTGAGCTTGTAATTCCTCGACAGCAGAAAATACAGGTTCAGCCTTCAAGACCATACCACCGCCACCACCGTAAGGATAATCGTCTACTGTATTATGCTTATTATTGGCATATTTACGAAAATTAATCGCGTTAAGCTCAACAATTCCTTTTTGGTGAGCTTTTCCCAAAATGCTACTATTAAATACACCAGTAAACATCTCGGGAAATAAAGTTAACACATCAATTTTCATATTAGACCAATCCTTCTAGCAAATGAACAGTAATTCGCTTACTTACCACATCAACATTAAGCACGACAGGATCAATAACTGGCAATAAAATCTGCTTACCTTTGCCTTTTTCCGGTTCTACAACCCACACATCATTCGCACCTGGAGATAGAATTTCTGTCACTACGCCAAGCATTTCATTCGCATCGCTGTATACTTCACAGCCGATAATTTGATGATAAAAATATTCGCCATCATCTAATGAGCCTTGATCTTCTGCAGCTACTTTAATAAGCCAACCCTTAAATTTCTCGACTTCATTAATGTCGTTATAACCTTTTAACTTAATAAAGTACATTCCCTTTTGCTCACGTGAGTTCACAACCTCAATATTTTGAGACTGACCTGTTTCTTCATTGAACATAACGAGCTTGCTACCTACAGCAAAGCGCTCCTCTGGGAAGTCTGTACGTGACATTACTTTCAGGTCACCTTTTAGCCCGTGTGTATTCACAATTTGACCAACGTTATACCAAGTTCCACTCATTTTATCATCCCTTACTTAGCAATCTTTTTCGCATTTCCATGCCAAAAGAGGGTCAGGATTTTCATCCTAACCCTCCTGACGGCGCATTCACTTATGATTGAATGTTAACGATCACACGCTCGTTAGACTTAGTTGCAGCCGAGTTCACCACAGTTCGTATCGCCTTCGCAATACGACCTTGCTTACCGATAATTTTACCGACATCAGATGGATGAACCGAAAGCTCGTAAATCGTACTGCGTTCATCTTTAACATGAACGCGCACATCTTCCGGATGATCCACTAAAGCCTTCGCTATGACAAGAATTAATTCCTTCATCAACAAAGCCCTCCGCTTCTCAACAGTATTAGCTAAAAGCTATTACTTCTGTTGTTTAAGCTCATGGAATTTTTTCATTACACCTGCTCTTGAAAGCAAGTCACGAACTGTATCAGATGCTTGAGCACCTGTTTGTAGCCATTTCAACGCTTTTTCTTCGTTGATAGATACTACTGCAGGTTGCGCAATTGGATTATAAGTACCGATTTCTTCAATAAAACGACCATCACGTGGAGAACGAGAATCAGATACTACTACACGGTAGAATGGAGCTTTATGAGCACCCACACGTTTCAAACGAATACGAACTGCCATTAGAAATTCACCTCCTTCGATAAATCAAACTATGTTTTGCTTCAGTACTACTTATAGTTAGAATGGAAACTTCATATTTTTGCCTAGAAGCCCTTTCATACCCTTCATACCTTTTTTGCCACCTTTAAGACCTTTAGGTCCATTCGGGCCCATCATCGAACTAAATTGCTTCATCATTTTACGCATATCATCAAACTGCTTGATCAGTCGATTAACTTCAACAATAGAAGCACCACTACCAGTAGCAATACGTTTACGACGGCTATGATTAAGCAATTCTGGCTTTTGCTTTTCTTCCTTTGTCATCGATTTGACAATGGCTTCCACGCGATCCAGTTGCTTTTCATCAACCTTCATATCTTTCATATTACCTTTCATCTTACCCATGCCTGGCAACATATCCATAATTTGATCCAAAGGACCCATTTTCTTGACTTGCTCCATTTGCTCTAGGAAATCATCAAAGGTAAATTCCGCATTACGCATTTTCCGTTCCATCTCAGCAGCTTTATCTGCATCGATTCCCGATTGCGCCTTCTCGATTAGAGAAAGCATATCACCCATACCAAGGATACGAGAGGCCATACGTTCAGGATGGAATGGCTCCAAAGAATCAATCTTCTCGCCCATTGCCGCGAACTTGATAGGTTGTCCAGTTACAGCTTTTACAGAAAGAGCCGCACCACCACGTGTATCCCCATCGAGCTTAGTTAGAACGACACCTGTAAGTTCCAATTGTTCATGGAAGCTTTGTGCGACGTTAACTGCATCCTGTCCAGTCATTGCATCAACGACTAAGAGCACTTCATCAGGCTTAACAATGGCATGAATATCTTTCAACTCACCCATTAAAGCTTCATCGATATGTAATCGACCAGCTGTATCGAAAATAACATAATCATTACCGTTATCTTTGGCTTGTTGCAAACCGTTACGAGCAATTTCAACAGGAGATACTTGATCACCCATTGCAAATACTGGCGCATTGATCTGCTCACCTAGAACTTGAAGTTGTTTAATCGCCGCAGGACGGTAAATATCACAAGCAACAAGTAATGGTTTATGGTTTCCCTTTTGCAATAACCTTGCAAGCTTACCAGAGGATGTTGTTTTACCTGCCCCCTGTAAACCGACCATCATAATAACTGTTGGAGGTTTATTAGCTTTTGCAAGCTTTGCTTGAGTTCCGCCCATAAGCTCAGTAAGTTCTTTATTAACAATATCAATAATGACCATGCCTGGCGTAAAGCTTTTTGATACATCGAGTCCAATAGCTTGCTCTTTCACCTTGGCTATAAAGTCTTTCACGACTTTGAAGTTAACGTCCGCCTCAAGTAGAGCAAGTCGTACTTCGCGCATCGCTTCAGCGACATCATTTTCAGAAACTTTTCCTTTGCCCTTTAGCTTGCTAAAAACATTTTGCAGCCGACTAGACAAACTCTCAAATGCTGCCATCCTTTATCGCCTCCATTTGTGTCATAATTTCTATAGAACGTAGCTGTTCAACGACAGTTTGTAAATGTTGTCGTTGCTCTAGCGGAAGCTGTAGTTGATCCAACTGATCTTCTAATTGCTCCGTCAGGTGAACTGTTTGCTCATGTCGAGTTAGCAGTCCTAACTTTCGTTCATACGATTCCAGCGACTGCTGGGCACGTTTTATATTATCATACACTGCTTGGCGACTAATGCCAAATTCAGTAGCGATTTCACCCAATGAAAAATCATCATGGTAATAATAGATTACAATAGTACGTTGCTTATCTGTTAATAACTCTTCATAGAAATCTAACAGCAAATTAATGCGTGTTGTTTTGGCTAGGGCATCTGGCTCTATATGTTGCATTCCATTCCCCTCCATTACTTCCTTTGAAGCATGTACCAATAGGCTTTCACTGTAAAGTAGATTACCTTTACACCTGGCAACGAATATTATCATAACGCAATCACATTCATGTGTCAAGTAGTTTTACTTGTCACTTGTTCTTTAGATTAATCCAGATCGAAAATCGTACTGGGCTTCTTAATATGCGAATGATATCTTCTAGTCTTAAAATAGTTTAAGGTAAACTCCAGGAGTATTATCATTATTGTCCTCAAGGAACTTTTCAAAATCCTTACGCATCCGTTTTACCTTCTTTTGAAACTCAACCGTAGGTTCGCCTATACCTCTCCTATGGGCTTCACCTTGTAAATATGAGAAGTCGATCATATCATACGAAGCCAATAGTAACCTCTGCGCCCATTCCTTGCTCCTAGAATCATTTGTAGAGAAATGAGACTCCAGTCTATCCAGTATCAGATCTTCCAACCCAATTATATAAACATTAAGATTAGTTTCCTCGCACCGATAAGAAACTATTCTACTTCTATCCCCGGACAAAGGCCCTGTTGGAAACTCCGTAAGAGAATCAGTACCTTTATGATATAAGTTCTTTCCGAGTCTAACAAAACCTAACTCCTCTACTACCTCATATTCTTGTCCACTCAAATCATTAACAAAATCAATATCAGAAGTGGTATAGTTTCCCGCAGTATATATCTCCACCGCAGAACCGCCTACAAGAATAGGATAAGGTAACCCTTTTTTAACAAAGGCTTCTGTAATAATACTAGCTACAGCAATACGCTTACTCAAAAGCTCCGTTATATTATTACACTCATCCAACATCAGTTTCAAATCACTTTGTTCTCTCACCTCTTACCCTCCCTATCGGCTTACCCGTAGTAACTCTAACCAACTTGCTAGGGTCTACCTGCTTGTAAATCTTCACTGAATCCGTAATAACTAGAACTCTTCTTGAGTTTGGATCTCTAAGCTTCAGATCCGCCCCCGCTTCAATCTTTCCCCATAATTCAATATTTTTTACATTCCCTCTGATTTTTTTTATATCTAGGCGTCTCACTCGAAAGCACTTCCTTCCTATTCGTATGTTATGTATTGTAATTAATATCCACAATGTGCTTAATTCCCGCAATAGCCCACTAACCAAAGTTAATGAGCTATAACTGAGTTATATATTATGCTGTATGATCAAAAATTCGTTAATTAATACGGTCTATTGTTGAATTCTAAGGCTGTCATTCCCCTTCGAACTATCATATCTTCATTATAGAAATATAAGAGATTAATGTCTAGAGCTCTGCTAATGTTACATTATTTTTTCAGAAATGATATTTTTGATTTTATACATCTATATAAAAATCTTCTCTAGTTGATCAATGCCCCGCTTCGCACGAATATTAAGTGACTTCTTATCCGTTAATTGATGAAGATTCAATTCATGACCAGGGTCAACGACTAATTGCCCCTTCATTACATTATCAAATAGTAGTAGCGTCTTCTTGATCGCATCAATCAGCTGCTCCTTCGTTAATACGTCTTTCAATACAATAATAATATGACTCATATATTCTGCATATTTGAGCTTAACAATACTATCAGCGCTGTTCAAATGTTTTGAAGAAAACAACAAAATATTTGTAATAATAGTACTATCCTTATAATTGTTTGCGATTACGTCTAGATGATGCACAGCATCCCAATCTCGAATAGATAATTGAGCCGAATAGTGGTCAATTAATTGTTTAATCCACTCAGTCTCTTGCTCTAGTGCAATATTGTAATCTTTGTATTCATCAAGTTGACCTTCACGGAACATTTGTAGCTTATTCCCATAATGATGATCAAACAGTTCTTTCGCTCGTAACTGTTCTTCTAGCATAACATCACCTTCTATTTCTCATTACTGTATGCAGCTTTGTAATCAACCAACCATATTGTGTTCGTCGTATGAAGAAAAGCCACCTAGCAGAACATGTAATCCGGAATCCCAGACAACACCTCTTCTAGGTGGCTTTCTATCTTATATAGTAGTTAATTAATTTTCTACGCTTCTTCTAGATCTGCTTCCTTCTGAATGAGACCAGCGAATAACGCATGTACAAACTGATCGGAATCGAATTCTTGAAGATCGCCCATTTTTTCGCCTAGACCAACCAGCTTCACTGGAATATTCAATTCATTGCGAATCGCAATAACAATACCACCTTTAGCTGTACCATCAAGCTTCGTTAGGACAAGTCCCGTTACGCCACTTTTTTCACCGAACAATTTTGCTTGGCTAAGCGCATTTTGACCCGTCGTAGCATCAAGCACTAGTAGTACTTCATGAGGAGCTGTCGGCAATTCACGCTGAATAACACGGAATATTTTATTCAATTCTTCCATTAAATTCGATTTATTTTGCAAGCGACCAGCAGTATCACAGATCAACACATCTACTTGACGTTGCTTTGCAGCTTGAACGGCATCAAAGATTACAGCAGCAGGATCAGAACCAGGAGATTGCTTGATTACATCAACACCAACACGTTCTCCCCATACTTCAAGCTGTTCAATCGCCCCAGCACGGAATGTATCGCCGGCAGCTAGTAATACGTTTTTACCTTCGCTTTTCAGCTTATGTGCTAGCTTACCGATCGTCGTTGTTTTACCTACCCCATTAACACCGACAAATAGGTACACCGTAATTTCTCCAGCAGGTGCAACGTTTAGATATGAAATTTCATCACCTTTAAGCATCCCCACAAGCTTCTCAGATAATATAGGTTGCAACTCTGCAGCACTTTCGATTTTACGCTTCTTCACTTCCTCACGTAGCTCATCGATTAATTGCATAACTGTAGTTACACCTACATCAGCGCCGATTAGAATCTCTTCAAGCTCCTCATAGAACTCTTCATCGATTTTTTTTCGGCGAGTAATTAGTTCTTCAACCTTCTCCACAAGAGCTGTTCTAGTTTTAGCCAGCCCTTCCTTAAATACATTAGTTACCGCTTCTGTTTTCGAAGCAATCGTTTCTTTCAACTTTTTGAAAAAACTCATAATTGTATACATCCTCTCAAAACTTTTCATGACATACTCGATTGACTTCCTCGCTGATGAAAAGCTACGTTAGCATACCCATCGCTATCAAAGTCCGCTGTTCGAAGCATCCTATTACAATCGAGGTTCAATAAGCGGGCTTTCAGAACCGAGCAGGTGATACGTTACTTGAGAAAGGCGGAAGCGCAAGTGTACGTAGTTGGTACACGCGAACCGCACTTTCCAAGTTCGCTTCAGATGCGATGCCGACTAAGCTACAACGCACCACATCGTTATCAAAGTCCGCTTATTGAAGCTTCCTCTCAAACTTAAGCAGTTACACCGTCTAGCTCACGACTCTCTTCAAGACGAACAGAGACTAGCTTAGATACGCCGCCTTCCTCCATCGTCACACCATACAGCACATCAGCTTCTTCCATTGTACCTTTACGATGTGTTACGACAATGAATTGCGTCAGCTCAGAAAATTCACGTAAGTACTGAGCAAAGCGTGATACGTTAGCTTCATCAAGCGCTGCTTCTACCTCATCCAATACGCAGAATGGAACAGGCTTCACTTGTAAAATTGCGAATAAAAGTGCAATAGCAGTTAAAGCACGCTCTCCACCAGAAAGCAATTGTAAATTTTGCAGCTTTTTACCTGGTGGCTGAGCAACGATATCGATCCCTGTCTCCAAAATATTGCTAGTGTCAACTAGAATGAGATCCGCGCGACCGCCGCCGAATAATTTACTAAACACAACGATAAAATGTTTACGAATTTCATCAAATGTCGATTTGAACCGTTTCGACATTTCATCATCCATCTCTTTAATGACTTCATATAATGTAGTTTTGGCTTCCATCAGATCATCCTTTTGTTCCGATAAGAAGTCAAAACGCTCTTTTACTCGCTCATATTCTTCGATTGCACCTAGATTAATATCACCTAATGAGCTAATTTGACGTTTCAGATCTTTCACATCAAGCTGCATCGGGGCGATCTCTTCTGGTGGAGGATATTGTTCTTTCGCCATTTCATAGCTATAGCTATATTCCTCACTTAGCTTACGAATCGTATGATCTAATTCAACATCTTGGCGGTTAAGCACGATTTCTGTTTGACGCATTTGCTCTTCAATATTACGAAGACTGATGCGTTGATCCTTCGTCTCGCTTTCCCCTTGTTCCAAGCCTGTTGATTTTTGAGATCGTTGCATACGATAATGATCGGTCTTTTCGCTACATTGCAGCTTAGCATCTTTCAAATTAACAAGTTGCCCTGCCTGTTCAATAGCTTCATGATCCAAATTAGCTCGAGCTTCAGTTAGTTGAGTCTCCTGTTGTTGCTGTTGACGAAGCTCATGCTTAGTCCGAGCGATCTCATCTCTAAGACGACCAGCTTGATCCTCATAATTACTATACTCTTGATCAAGCTTAGCAACAGCAATTTTCAGATCAGTCAGTTGAACTTGCAGTTCTTCTTTCTGACTTTCATTCACTTTACGCGTCTGTTCAGCAAGTCTAATCGCTTCTTGCAGTATTTTATCCCGCATCGATAATTGCTCTAACTGTTGCTCTGCAACCTTAATTGACTGTTCGGCAGCTACACTCTCGGAAGTTTGAGAATTTTTATCGGAGGAAGATAATGCTTGCTGCTCATTCAAAAACTTCATCTCTTGCTGGAGCTGTTGAAGTTCACCTTTAAGCTGCTGCTCTTCGACTCGTTTCTGCTCAAGCTTCTCACGCGCTTGCTCAGCATTTTGTGTGCGAATTGATATTTCTTTGCGATTGTCTACGATTTGCGCGCGCAATTGCTCTATTTGTTGTTTCGTTTGTGCAATGACTTCATCGAGCTGTTCGATCTGACGATGTCTACCGAGTAAGCTTGCGCCTTTCTTCTGCTGACTACCACCTGTCATCGAACCACCAGCATTAACAACATCGCCTTCGAGCGTTACGATACGATAGCGATACTGACAGCGTGAAGCAATGCGGTTTGCTTGTTCCAAATTCTCAGCTAAAAGCACATTACCTAATAGGCTATAGACAATCTCCTCATACTGCCCCTCACTTTTTACTAGATCAGCAGCAATACCAACAAATCCTTCGAGTTCATTGATCATACGCTTATCAGATTCATTCAAGCGTCGACCACGAATAACATCAAGTGGTAAAAATGTTGCACGACCTAGTTGACGCTGCTTCAAATATGCAATAGCAGTACGCGCACTTCGCTCATCTTGCATAACGATATGTTGCAGCGCTCCACCTAATGCTGTTTCTATAGCTGTTTCAATACGCTGTGGTACTTGTATCAGCTCTGCAACAGCACCATGTACGCCGCTAACACCTGATTGCTGACTGCGAGATGCTTTCAAAATTTCTTTGACACCATGCATGAAACCATCCATTGCATCTTGCATTTCTTTCATCGTATCTCTACGAGATAAGTCACTATCTATTTTTTGTTCTAATTTTCGTAAATTAGCACTTTCTTGCTCAAGTGAAACATTCAACTTACGAGCTTCGTCAGCTTCCGTAAGCATTTTCGTACGTAGCTTATTAATATCAGCAACAACGACAGCTAATGACTGATTCAGCTCGTACTCCTTCGCTTCTAACGTACGTTGCTGCCCAGTCCATTTCACTTCATCTTCTTGGATACGTTCCATTCGGCGCTGTAATGATTGTTGCTGTTGCTGTGTATAACGCACTTCATTACGAAGCTGTGCCATTGAGCTGAAAACGTCCAGTAATTCACCTTTCAAACGTTCTTCTTCATCTTGGGCACTACCACTCGTCACGCCTTGCATCCGAATTTCTTCAGCAGCTAGCTTAATCCGATAATCATTCAATTGTTCTTCGATCTCAGCTGCCTTACTGCGAAGAGAAACTTCCTCTTGCGATAAGGACATAATTTTCGCATCCGTTACTTGAATAGATTGAGTTACCGTCAGCTTTGTTGCCTCGTTATGAAGAATTCGTTCTTTAATAATCTCGCCATAGCTTTCGCATTTTTCAACATCTTCACTAATTTGTAGCATCGCTTGATGCAGTTCATCGAGCTGAGCTTCTATTTCACGTAATTGCAAGCGATCACTTTCTAATACAGCGTCATGCTTACTTACGACAGATGACAGTTTAAGTTGTTCTTCTTGTAGCTTTTCTAACTTATTCGTCGAGTCAGACCATGCACTATGTAGCGTTTCAATCTGATGCACATAAAGCGAAATCTCTTTGGATTTCAATTGTTCTTTAAGCTGCTTGAAATGAATAGCTACTTCAGATTGCTTGCGCAGCGGCTCTACTTGATCCTCAAGCTCCGTTACTAGATCGTGAATACGTAACAAGTTTTGCTCCGTATCGTCTAACTTGCGTTTTGCTTCTTTTTTGCGAGACTTATACTTTACAATACCTGATGCTTCTTCAAATATCCCCCGTCGATCTTCAGAACGAGTACTTAATATTTCCTCGATACGGCCTTGTCCTATAATCGAGTAAGCTTCTTTACCGATTCCTGTGTCCATGAACAACTCTGTAATATCCTTTAAGCGACAAGCTTGCTTATTGATCATATACTCGCTATCACCACTACGATGAACACGACGTGTAACGGTTACTTCATTATATTCGAGCGGTAGCGCACCATCGGAGTTATCCAGCGTTAAGCTAACTTCTCCATAGTTCACTGCACGCCTGGCATCGCTACCTGCAAAGATGATATCTTCCATCTTGCCACCACGGAGACTTTTCGCGCTTTGCTCCCCAAGAACCCAACGGATTCCATCTGATATATTACTTTTACCAGATCCATTAGGTCCAACAACGGCTGTAATACCGTTCACAAATTCTAACTCGGTTTTGTCAGCGAAAGATTTAAATCCCGCTAATTCGATTCTTTTCAAGAACATAGTTTGGCTTTCACCTCCCGAATATTGTACCACATTTTAAGCTGTCTCGATATGACATTGCTAGAAATTCACCACATACAAAAAGCATCCCTTTGGACAATCCAGTCCACCGGAATGCTTTTTGTATGTACGAGCTCTAAGATGTTACCAGCCTTACGCGTTTCTCATTTCCTGCTCAGCTAGTTTACTCCATGCCTCTGCAGCTGCACGTTGTTCGGCCTCTTTCTTAGAACGCCCAACACCTACACCATAACATGTATCATCTAGTACAACTTCGATTACAAATTCACGATCATGCGCTGGTCCACGTTCTTCGATAATGCGATAATCGATTGCTCCAAGACCAATATGTTGTGCACGCTCTTGTAATTTCGATTTTGCATCTTTCATTAGCAAACCATAATTATTCGAATCAATGTAAGGGAACATATACTGTTCTAGAAATTGCTTTGTCACTTCAATTCCTGCATCCAAATACAATGAACCAACAAATGATTCAAATAGATCAGCTAGTAACGCTTGACGCTGACGACCACCAAGCTGTTCTTCCCCGCGTCCCAACAATACATATCTACCAAAATCTAATCGTTCTGCAAAATGAGCTAATGACGGCTCACAAACAACGGAGGCACGCATACGCGTTAATTCGCCTTCAGGTCGTTTGGTGTACGTTTTGTACAAGTATTCAGATACGAGTAATTGCAATACCGCATCACCCAAAAATTCAAGCCGCTCATTATCCTGGACTGAGCCGCGCTTGTGTTCGTTCACATAAGAAGTATGTGTAAATGCTTGGCGTAGAAGTTTCACCCTTGTAAAATTGAGCTGCAGTTTAAGCTGCAGCTCATCAAATAAATCATGCTTCATATTTTCTCATCATGATGGATGCATTATGTCCACCAAAACCGAATGAGTTAGATAATGCGACCTTAACATCCGCTTTACGAGGCGTATTAGGCACATAATCAAGATCAAGTGCTGGATCTTGATTATCAAGATTGATTGTTGGAATAATTATTCCATTTTGCAGGGTTAGGGCTAATATTACGGCTTCTACACCGCCAGCTGCACCAAGTAAATGACCAGTCATTGACTTCGTAGAGCTTACTGCTAATTTATAAGCGTGATCACCAAATGTCATTTTCACAGCTGTTGATTCAGAAATATCACCAACTGGAGTAGACGTACCGTGTGCGTTAATATAATCCACTTCAGAGGGATCAATACCAGCATCTTTCACCGCATTCGTCATACAACGAGAGGCACCAGATGGATCTGGCTCAGTCATATGATGAGCATCTCCACTCATTCCATAACCGATCACTTCAGCATAAATTTTCGCACCACGTGCCTCTGCATGTTCAAGCGATTCAAGAATTAGAATGCCTGATCCTTCGCCCATTACAAATCCATCACGATCTACATCGAAAGGACGACTTGCTTTTTCAGGCTCATCGTTACGGGTAGACATTGCTCTCATCGAGCAGAATCCTGCCATACCAGTCGGACGAATCGTTGCTTCTGCTCCACCAGCGATCATAACTTCAGCATCGCCTTGTTGAATTAGTCGGAACGAATCACCAATCGAATGTGTACCTGAAGCACACGCTGTCACTGATGTAGAGTTAGGTCCTTTTGCTCCAGTAATCATGGAAACTTGACCAGAAGCCATATTGGCAATCATCATCGGAATAAAGAATGGATTAACACGCTTTGGTCCTTTTTCTAGAAGAATCTTATGCTGATCCTCAAAAGTTCCAAGACCACCGATACCAGAACCGACAATTACACCCATGCGCTCTGCATCGACATTTTCACCGATTTTCAAGCCGGAATCTTCAATTGCTTTCAAGGTTGCTGCAACAGCGAATTGTACGAAACGATCCATACGACGAGCTTCTTTCTTTTCTATACCATAGGTTTCAAGATCAAAGTCTTTGACCTCAGCAGCAATACGCGTTGGATATTCCGAGCAATCAAATTGCTCAACTAACGACACACCTGACTTTCCTTCCATCAGGTTGCCCCAAAACTGATCTATTTCGGAACCTAATGAAGTTAAAATACCCATTCCAGTTACTACAACTCTGCGTTTCATATTGTTCACCCCTAGTACTATTGAATTACCTTTATCTATATCAAAAAGAATTGATTGTCATCAGTTCTCATTTTCGTCTGTTAAGATCACATTTGTGAGGGAGATGGAGTTAAGTCCCGTTAATATTAACGGGACTCGTCCAAACCTAGGTATGAGATTGTATGTAACTTAATACATCTCCTACCGTAGAAATTTTTTCAGCATCTTCATCAGAAATTTCAATGTTGAACTCGTCTTCAAGCTCCATAATAAGTTCAACTACATCTAGTGAGTCAGCATTTAAATCTTCTTTGAAAGAAGCTTCAGCTACTACTTTATCTTGCTCTACACCTAAGCGATCAACAATAATGTTGGTTACGCGTTCTTGTACATCGGACATCCGATTCACCTCCTTATCGTATTATACGAAAACCGATAATAAAATGCTATCTTTCCGTAAAAGTTCTTACAATTTTCTCACGCCAAACGATGAAACCAAGCCCAGCAACGTGTACGGTACGAGTACACAAGCGGTCAATTGCTCGAGACTTCAAATAGAGGTTCAAAACCAAACTTTGAAACAAAGCCCAGCAACGTGTACGGTACGAGTACACAAGCGGGTCAATTGCTCGAAACTTCAAATAGAGGCTCAAAAAGCGGGCGTTCAGAACCGAGCAGGTGGAGCGTTACTTGAGAAAGGCGGAAGCGCAAGTGTACGTGGTTGGTACACGCGAACCGTACTTTCCAAGTTCGCTCCAGATGCGATGCCGAATATGCTACAACGCTACACTTCGTTATCAACGTCCGCTTTTTGAGCTACCTTACATGTACATGCCGCCATCTACGTGGATCGTCTGGCCCGTCATATACGAAGCTTCGTTTGAAGCCAAGAAGCGAACGGCATTGGCAATATCTTCGACATTTCCAAGCTTAGCAAGTGGTATTTGAACTTCCAATGCTTGCTTCATTTCTTCTGGTAATTTATCCGTCATTTCTGTTTGGATAAATCCTGGTGCGATGCAGTTAACTGTAATGTTACGAGACGCTAGTTCTTTGGCACTTGCCTTCGTTAAGCCGATAACACCAGCTTTCGCCGCAACATAATTTGCTTGACCAGGGTTACCTAACACACCAACTACAGATGAAATATTAATTATCCGACCAAAACGTTGTTTCATCATTGGACGAGTCACCGCTTTAATCCCATTGAACACGCCTTTTAGATTCGTTTCGATGACTTGATCAAATTCTTCTTCCTTCATGCGCATAATTAGATTATCACGAGTAATGCCTGCATTATTGACTAAAATATCGATAGTACCAAATTGTTCAACAACTTGCTTCACCATATTGTCAAATTCAGCAACAATACCAACATTTGCTTTAATCAAAATCGCTTCACGACCAAGCGCGCGAACTGCTTCTGCCGTCTGTGCTGCAGCCTCTTCGCTACCTGAGTAGTTAATCGCAACATCCGCGCCAGCTTCCGCTAAAGAAATAGCGATTGCACGGCCAATACCACGAGATGCACCAGTAACTAATGCTTTCTTACCTTCTAAGCTAGCAAACATAGTATACCTCCTACAACTTTTTGTAGCTTCGAGATTGACTTCTTAGTAACAAAAAGTCACTTCGAAAGCATAATCCAAACTTTTCATTTCAACCACTTGATACACTTCTTGGAAATGAAAAGTATATCGAAAGCATATTTTCTACGAAGAAACTGTTAAAGTGTACGTTCAAAAAGTAGGATTTCAGAACCGAGAAGATGAAACGCTACTTGTGAAAGGTGGAAGCGCAAGTGTACGTTATTGGTACACGCGAACCGCACTTTCCAAGTTCGTTTCATATTCGATGTCGACTCTGCTTCATGCATGACTTCGTTATCAAAGTCTGCTTTTTGAACTTCCCCTTAAAGACTCTAATGCCTCTAACTTGTTAATCGTAATCACTTGAACACTACGATCAATTTTCTTAATTAAACCTGTTAGCACAGAACCTGAACCTATTTCAACAAATGTATCTACACCAAGCTCAATTAATTTCAATACCGTATCTTCCCAAAGCACTGAAGCGCATACTTGACGTTCAAGTAATGATTTAATCTCCACTGCATCAACAACAGGCTCAGCCGTTACATTTGCAATAACTGGAATTTGCGCGTCTTGCATCGCTACATTAGCAAGTTCAGCTGCAAGCATCGTTGCTGCATTACCCATTAAAGAAGAATGGAATGGACCACTCACTTCAAGAGGAATAACACGTTTCGCGCCAATCTCTTTGCCACGAGCAACAACTTCATTCACACCAGCAACTGAACCAGATACAACAATTTGTCCTGGGCAGTTAACGTTAGCAAGCTCAACCGCATGACCTTCAGCAGTAACAGCTTCACATAGCCGTTGAAGCGCTACACGTTCCGCACCTAACACCGCTGCCATAGCACCTTGACCACTTGGTACAGCTTGTTCCATATATTGACCACGTGAACGAACCGTACGTACAGCATCTTCAAAGTTAATTGCGCCAGCAGCTACAAGAGCGCTATATTCACCAAGGCTATGCCCTGCAACATAATCAGCTTTCAATCCTGCTTTCTCAACTAATTTCAAGAACGCTGTGCTAACCGTTAGCAGTGCTGGTTGCGTATTTACCGTTTGTTTCAAGTCACTATCTGGACCCTCAAAGATTAAGTTGCTTAACGAAAAACCAAGCGCCGCATCCGCTTGCTCAAAAATCAAGCGTGCATCTGCATCATGCTCATAAATATCTTTCCCCATTCCAACAACCTGAGCACCTTGCCCAGGAAACACGAAAGCTATTTTGCCCACCTAATAACCTCCTAAAACTTTTTGTTAACTTCTCGATCAGCCTCTTAGCAACAAAAAGTCACATCGAAAGCATATACAGTCAATTTATTACTTATCCAATTAGCTCCAAGGATATCGCAGAAGACATCCAGCGAGTAGCACAACGTACATGAAATGTACGTAAGCACGATACTAATCAATGAATGTGATCTTTAACGTCGACTAAGCTACGTCAGCGTTACATCGTGATCACAGTCCTACATTTTAATAACCTCTTCCAATCAAAATTCAAAATATTCGGCTGTCAGAACCGAGAAGATGGAGCTAATTTTCGAAAGACGGAAGCGCAAGTGTACGTTCCTGGTACACGCGAACCTACAATGTTTCTGCAAGAAACATACATCGGAAGCTTATGCTATACTTTCCAAATTCGCTTCATATTCGACGCCGACTACGCTACGTTAGCATACTCATCGTTATCACAGTCGGATATTTTGAATCTCCCCTATTACCAGACGATTACAGTGGCTCCCCATGTGAGCCCCCCACCAAACCCAACCAAACAAAGTTTGTCGCCCTCTTTGACTCTACCTTGCTCAACTGCTTCTGCTAAAGCGACTGGAATCGACGCTGCAGACATATTACCGTATTTATCTAAGTTGATCATCGCTTTATCTTCTGACAATTCCAATCGATTAAGTGATGATTGAATAATACGAATGTTCGCTTGATGCGGAACAAGTAGATCGATATCAGCCTTCGTCAATCCAGCTTTCGCAATCGCTTCTTCAGCTGCATTCCCCATAATACGAACTGCAAACTTAAACACTTCATTGCCCGCCATATAGATAGAATGCTCTTTATTCGCAATAGTCTCAGCAGATGCTGGGTTGCGAGAACCACCAGCGCTTACTTTCAACAATTCGCCACCAGTGCCATCTGCTCCAATTTCAAACGATTGGAAGCCACGACCCGCCGGAACTTCGCCGATAACTACTGCACCCGCTCCATCTCCGAATAAAATACAAGTGTTGCGATCGGTATAATCTGTAATGCGAGACAATGTCTCTGCTCCAACAATAAGTATACGACGATACATTCCACTTTGAATTAATGCATTCCCTGTTACTAAGCTATAAATGAATCCTGAGCAAGCAGCTGATAAGTCAAATGCTGGACATTTCGCACCGAGTCGCGCTTGTACTAGACACGCCGTTGATGGAAATGACATATCAGGAGTAACCGTTGCAATAATAATTAGATCAATATCGTCCACTGTAAGCCCTGCATTAGCAATAGCTTGCTCTGCTGCTTTGAAGGCAAGATCAGAAGTAGCCTCGTCGCTCGCAGCAATGCGACGTTCTTTAATACCTGTACGCGTTACAATCCATTCATCATTTGTATCGACCATTTGTTCTAATTGCTGATTTGTTAATACTTGTTCAGGTACATATTTACCCGTACCAAGAATACCTACTGGAATAGCATTCATAACTACGATCACTCCTTATTGATTTCTGCTTTTATTGATGTAATAAGTCCACTGCTTACTGCTGTTTTCGCTTGCTTCACTGCTGCTTGAACTGCTCTTGAATCCGAAGATCCATGAATTTTCAGCACTAACCCATTAAGACCTAACAATGGTGCACCACCAAATTCATTCGGATCAAGTGTCTTTTTCAAGCCTTTAAGCTTAGGTAACATAATAGCCGCAGCTAGTTTCGTTAAGAAATTCAATTTAAATGCCTTTTTCAATTCATCAAAAATGGTAGATGCTGCACCTTCATACGATTTCAACATAATATTTCCTGAGAAACCATCACATACAAGTACGTCGCATTCGCGATTAAGAATCGCCTTCGACTCCACATTACCAATAAAGTTCAGATTGCTCTCTTTAATAAGTGAGTATGCAGCCTTCGTGACTTCATTCCCCTTCATTTCTTCCGAACCAATGTTCAATAAGCCAATTCGAGGATTTTTCAGTCCTTCTACTTTTTCGCGATAGATGCTGCCCATCACAGCATATTGCCTAAGCTGCTCAGCAGTAGCGTCCATATTCGCACCGAGATCTAGAGCAAGCATTCCAACTTTATCAAGTGTCGGTAATAGCGGTGCTAAGGCAGGACGTTCAATACCAGCAATTCTACCTACAACAAGTAGTCCTGTTGTCATTAACGCTCCCGTATTTCCAGCTGATAGCATCGCATCAGCTTCACCATCTTTCACTAGCTTCCCTGCCATAACCATCGAAGAATTCTTCTTACGACGAACAGCTTTTACAGGTTCGTCATCAGCTTCAATGACTTCATCAGCATGAATAACTGACAGATTACTTAGTTTTAGATCACCAATTAGAGCGTTAATAACTTGCTCATTACCCACTAGAACAAGTTCAATATCTTGATTTTCTTGTGCTGCTGCAATAGCGCCCGCAACAATTTCTTTCGGGGCATTATCACCGCCCATAGCATCAATTGCAATTTTCATAATCATTCTCCTCCTCAGCTGCTTGTCACATCTGAACGATAGATCACGAAGGTACCTTGAAACACCAATTCATCGCTCACATAGGTGTTAAGTTCTACTTTTGACTTGCTTCGTTCTTCATTATTTAAGCGAACATAAGCCTTCGCTATACATTTTTCCCCAAGCTTCACTGGTCTAACAAATCGTATGTCTGATGTAGCAGTAAGTGCGATTGGACAATCAATAACTGCAACAGCTAATGAATTAGCTTGTGCGAATAAGTGATGTCCCCTAGCAATTCCTGTTCGAGAAAATACATGCTCTTCTCGAATTTCAAAAATAGATATTCCACTACGATCAAGCTGCAGATCTACGATATCGCCAATAACTTCATCAAGTGGTAAAGATCGAATTGAATCATGGGAACGTTCAGCCATTTCTTTCATACGCTCACGCAATTCCGGAATTCCTAATTCCAAACGATCAAGTCGAATCGTCTGAATACTAACTTTCAACACCTTCGTTAATTCACGATCAGTCACAAACGGATTATCCACTATATATTGAGTCAGCAGTTGATGCCGTTCACGTTTTGTTAATTTCGCCATGTCGGCACCACTCTCCTGTCATATTGATTCATTACGTAAAACTCTTTTTACCTTTAGTATCAAATTTTAATACCTGGTACTAAAATAGTATAATTGAGATTTATGCGAAGTGCAATCTATTTATTCACAGCCAAACTCTTGGACCATCCTTTAAAAACAAAATAGCACCTTATCCGAAGATAAAGTGCTATTAGGAAAAAAATTATTGAGAAATAATCTCTTTTGTTTTGTAATATCCACAAACTTTACATACGTGGTGACCTAGTTTTAGCTCTCCACATTGCTCACATTTCACCATACCTGGAACAACTAGTTTAAAATGCGTACGACGTTTATCACGGCGAGTCTTAGATGTTCTACGTTGAGGTACTGCCATATTTCCCACCTCCTTCACAAATTTAAGGAATATTATTCCTTAAAGAAATCTTTCAACGACTCTAGTCGAGGATCGATTCTCTCTTTACTACATGTACATTGATTTTCATTAAGATTACTACCACATTGCGCACATAAGCCTTGACATTCGGTTTTACATAACGGAGCAAAAGGCATAAATAATTGCAAATACTCCTCCACAAATGGCTGCAAATCTAATCGTTCAGTGGCAATCTCAATAAGATCACTTTCTTCGTCTTCACCTGCACTGTTCTTGTCATCAGGTGAAACGGGCTTGAATTGCTCAGCGAATGGAATACTTGAGTGAGTATGAGTCGACTCAAGACAACGAGAGCAAGCTAATTCCATATCTATTTCAAGATTTCCCTCAACGATAACGATTTCACCTTCCGGTTTAACTGTTAATTGAATATGTAAAGGGCCAGTAGAAATTACATCCTGACGATTACGAAATAGCTCTGTTACATCTAGTTGTGTATTCACGATCTCAGTTTGATCTTTTGCTAACAATTCTTTCAAACGAAACTGCATAATATCACCCCAAACAGACAAAGTTTATTATATCCATCTAGCTCATGTTTTGTCAAGAATATCACGATCTATTTCTTCTGTCGAATGTCAACTTTGTCCACTAGTTCACCATTGTGCTATATTAACATTATAAGAGATCGTTTAGAAAGGAAATTTAAGCCATGAATGCAGTCGGCCTAATCGTTGAATACAATCCTTTTCATAATGGACATCTGCATCACCTACAACAATCAAAGCAGATCGCGCAGCGTGACGCTGTCGTAGCTGTGATGAGCGGACATTTTTTGCAGCGCGGTGAACCTGCACTACTCGATAAATGGACACGCACCAAAATGGCATTAGAAGGCGGTTGTGACCTCGTAATCGAGTTACCTGTTGCCTATGCTACATCATCCGCAGAATGGTTTGCACATGGTGCTATCGCTTTACTACAAGCTACAGGAGTAGTAGACAGCTTCTGCTTCGGCACAGAGAGTGGTCAACTGACACCTCTATTGCAAGCAGCTAAGCTTGTCTCAGAAGAATCGCCACAATTCAAACAACAGCTCGAATCCTATCTTACGCTTGGATTAAGTTATCCGCAAGCCTATAGCTCTGCGCTCCATCAGTTATATGATCAACAGTCGTCTGTCGATGACGCTCACCAAGATGAGCCATTTCGCTTCGACTTACCTAATCATACACTAGGTCTTCATTATCTGATTGCCAAGGAACGTATGAAAAGTTCAATGACTCCTTATACAATCATTCGTGAAAAAGCACAATATCATGATGAGCTACCTACTGACCTTGCCATTGCTAGCGCTACAGCGATTCGCAAACTATTATTGGAGCATTCCTCGCTGGATATGATTAAGCCATATATGCCAAGCAGTACATACGAGCTACTAATAGAGCAGCAACAACAAGGTATTTCACCTATGCACTGGGAGTCTTTCGCTACACCATTATTCCATACGCTTGCCGTTAGCTCTAGCGATCACTTAGCGACTCATCGTGAAATTGCAGAAGGATTACAACATCGCATTAAATATTGTTTACGTTCATTGCCACACTATACTTTAGAGCAGTTACTCTTGCAATTGAAAACAAAGCGTTACACGAGAACTAAGCTACAAAGAGCGTTATTAGCTATCTTACTGCAACACCAGAAGCAGCATTTTCAGCGTGATCAGCTTGCAAGCGGTATTCAATATATCCGTGTATTAGGTTTTACGGAGCGTGGTCAATCCTTACTCAAGCAGATGAAGCAAACAGCAACCGTTCCTGTCATTCACTCCCCCGCTGCTGTCGCTAAGCCTTCTACTTATCTTGAACTGGATATTGCAGCTACTGCTGCTTACATGCTTGCAAGATCACCAGACCAACCAGAACTAAGTCTTCTCGATTACACACAGCCACCTATTCGGTTATAGAAGCGATGACATCCATCGCTTCTTCTAATGTTGAAACTGCGATAATTTCCATCTCACTTCGTAATTTACTTACTTTCTCGCTGGCCTCATCTTGGTTTCCTTGTGGGACGATAAAAATTTCGGCACCTTGCTCATCTGTGGAGAATACCTTTTGCTTAATCCCCCCAATTGCGCCAACATAACCTTCGGCATCAATTGTGCCTGTTACAGCAATTGTACGCCCTTTCGTTAGATCACCGTCTGTCAGCTGATCGATAATCGTCAACGTCAGGACAAGCCCTGCTGACGGCCCTCCGATCGAACTTGAGTCAAACTCTATTTTATACTTGTCCTCTTCAGGAACAATATTGCTTATTTGCATAAAACCATCGATAGCTAGCCCCTTAGCAATGGTTACGTCATCCCAATTGTGTCCATTATTATCTAATGTTATAACTATCCGAAGCAACTCAGATATTCGCTCAACCTGTAACTCGATCGATGCAGCTTCTTCATGTTCATTCAACCATACAGCTATATCCTCAACTGACTTTACTGGCAGAATACCCTCATCACTAAATATGCCATCGATACGATCACCCGATAGGAGCTGATCACTCGAATTGGATTCTATTAAAGATGATGCTGTATTGACAAAAAGTTGTTGAGGTTCATTGTGGTAAGCAATATTTAAGTAACGATAAGCTGCTTCTAGTGCCTGATCATACGATCCTTGCATCATTGTCATCGCGCGCTTTGCATATTGCCCAGCAGACTCTCCACCTAACACTTCATACTTCCACATTACAGTTCTATTCGCTTGAAAAACGGATAACAATGAATCCCATATATTAGGTGTTTGCATCAAAACCGCAGTCAACAGAAATGTACCTCGCTTCTGCTGCTCTAACTCCGACGAAGAATCCATTGGGGCTGAATTGGTATCATTACTTCCATCTATAACGGTTACAAATGAATGTGATGAAACGGCAAGTCCTGGCTTAAGTACGACGAAAGGTGAAGGTGCGTATAGTAAAATCGCCATCGCTACAATCGTAATAAGTGCTGTTTTCACCATCGTTTTATATTGTATTTCAAAATTGTTCTTCTTCAACATAACATCTCCTTACATATAAAGGTCTATTCTGACAAGCTCTCGCGTAAAAATAAGTGATGAATAAACCATTCACATGTTTGTAAAGGAGGGATTCGCTTGCATAAAACATTCATTATCGCTGGATTATTATTAACTATTGTACTCTCCGTCGTGTTATCTCCCCATATTGCACTACAAGCTTCACTTGGTGGATTGAATATATGGTGGAAATTAGTTTTCCCTGGTTTACTACCATTTTTAATATTATACGAAATCATATTAGCATTTGGCTTAATTCACGGTATTCAAGCAGTATTATCACCATTCACTTCAAAACTATTGAAAATGCCACGAGTAGCAAGTCTGCCATTCATTATGAGTCTGCTAAGTGGATTTCCTGCCGGTGTAGAACCTACATTGAAGCTATTACAAGATAACCAACTATCCAAGCAACAAGCACAGCGTCTACTAGGCTATATGCATTTTCCTAATCCCATTTTCGTTACCGTAATTATCGGTGCTGGCTTTTTCCACGCACCAATTATTGGACTAATTATAATTAGCACTATCTGGATTTCAGCATTTATTCTGATGACCGCACATAGTTATCTTGCTACGCGAAAATCCAAAGCTCAGTCTGATGTCAACAACTACCAGCATGCTCAAGTTAACTTCGCAGCTAGTATGGAGCTTGGTCGTAAGCTTGATGGGCGCGGACTAGGAAAAGTGCTCGGTGATAGTGTAGCTGTAAGTGTGCAAAAGCTTTTTATGATCGGAGGCTTCATCATTTTCGCTTCTGTCATTGCCGCTTTCGCCACTTCTTTGCTCGACGTGATTCGTTTACAGCTGCCATTTTTGTCACAAGCAATACTTGAATTACATATTGGAAGTTACGCCATTAGTTCATGGACGATGAGCCAACAGTCCGTCTTACTCGGCTGCGCGCTGCTCGTTGCTTGTCTTACCTTCAGTGGACTTAGCGGCATTTTGCAAGTTAGTTTCTATACTGCTGGTCAGGCACTACATATGTTTCCATTCATTAAATACCGATTCATCCATGCCATCTTCGGTTTTTTCATGACGTATATATTATGGAAGCCACTTAGCTGGGTATTTAGCAAGTGGCTTCGTATCGAATATCAAACTGTATTTTTTACTTCAGCAGAAAGTTACGTCCCTGCATCCTATCAAGCACAACAGCTTCCATTTATATGGAAGGAAAGTCTCGTAATATGTAGTCTGTTCATTATCGTCATAACGGTTATTACGTTATGGAGAAAGCTTTATGTGAAGGATCACTTGTTCTAATCTTGTTAACGAAGCTACCATTCATTCGTTGTTGAACAATTTACGGGCGCTGTGGGCCGCATTTTTCGCGTAATCGTTGCTCCACCTTTGGCGGTACCAATTGTGAAACATCACCTTGGAATTGGGCAATTTCTTTGACAATGCTTGAACTAAGATACGAGTATTTCGGATTAGTCATCATAAATACAGTATCGATACCATCATCAAGCATATAGTTCGTTGATGCTAGCTGTAACTCATATTCAAAATCAGTTACGGAACGAATGCCACGTACGATAACACTTGCTTGCTTCAAGCGCATAAATCTAACGAGCAGATCACGGAAGCTATCTATCTCGACATTTGGAAAATCCTTGGTCGCTTCAGCTAGTAGTTCTTTGCGTTCATCGACTGTAAATAATGGGTTTTTACTTGAATTATTCAGTACCGCCACAATTAGACGATCATATTGACGTGCTGATCGTTGAATGATATCTAAGTGACCATATGTAACAGGATCGAAAGTTCCGGGATATACGGCAACTCTTTCGGGACGCTGTAGTGTATTGCTCATCCTTTTCACTCCTAAAACTTTTTGTTAGCTTCTTGATTTTCCACTTTCCAACAAAAAGTAGCTTCATAAGCATTATATTGTATAAATTATTCGGTAGTTTTCATTGCAGCTACATGTCGATAAATCGTTACAGCGATATCGCCATACTGATTGGTACGTAGTTGTTCAAAGCCATTCAATTGATGTGAATATTGCATTTTGACATCATGCTCCACAACGATCGTTGCATCTTCCGCCACTAAGCCCATCTCCACCATTTGCAACATCCATGCATCCATATCAACGATGCGATAAGGCGGATCGAGAAATATTAGATCGAATTGTATGTCGCGTTTCGCTAGTACCTTCATCGCTCTAGCTGCATCATTACGATAGATTTCGATCGCTTCACCGGCACCAACTAGTTGAACATTACTACGAATAATATCAACGCTTACCTTTTCTTTATCAACACATATAACCTGTTCAATACCTCGACTCCACGCTTCAATCCCTAGTCCGCCAGTTCCTGCGAATAAATCAAGCGCTTTACCTCCGTCAAAGTATGGTCCGATCATACTGAATATTGCTTCCTTCACCTTATCGGTAGTCGGTCTAGTACCTTGGCCTGGTACGGCCTGCAATGCTCTTCCCTTTGCTTTACCAGCAATTACTCTCACCGTATGTCCCTCCCTAATGCAAGTCTTATTAATCGTACCATACAACGATTATCGATGAAAGATTACTCTTCCGTATTTTTTTTGAATCACAAGTATATTTTCGAATGATCTTGTCCACAATATAATTATCGGCGTCTAAGATGTCGTAGATAACCGCGGAGAAGGCTTACGTTTCCCCATAAGTTCTTCATCCGGTTTCTCCTCTCCCATTTTTTTGGATAGAGGCCCTATTTATAGGGCCTCGCTATTTTTATTTTAAACTATGCTGCATCAATAATTAGTAAGTCCGAAGCAGCTGTTCTTGAGAAATCAGGCGCTTTAATACGATAAATGTAATTGTAAACTAAAATAAGTCACTTTCTCAACATTCGAGAAAGTGACTTATTGATCGTAATATCTCATTACCAATTCTCCATCAAAGCGTTCATTATATTCCTTAACCTTTTCAGCGGCATGATTTTTCATGAATTTTTCATTTTTCTTCGCATTCAACAAAAATCTTTCCAAATCCTTACCTTGTAATTTGGGTCTTTCTCTCATGCTTACTGCCATCTTCTTCACTCTCCTCTATTTTTCCATGAAATATTGACAAACCATGGATAAAATAAATGCCATTGTATATTAAATAATAGGGACGACTGTCACTATTACTCGAATACCTCTACCATCGTGTTTTTATTCATTCTTTTTCCCTAATATTAGCATTTTTTGTTGGAGACTATCAATCCAAATTTCAAAATTTTCTGTCCAATTTAAAGATCAAGCTGTCTTTCAATCATTGGTTCAATGACTGAAGACAGCCTATTATCTATCCAACTAGCGAATTTTGCTAGCTTAACTACTAGCAGGTTTTTGACCACTAGCTTTACGTAGCTCATTGGCTAATCGATTAAACTCACTACGCGCTTCTTTGTTTTCAGTAGCGAAATATGCTGCGCTTAAAAACTTTATTACTTTATTTGCATCTTCAATACTCATCTTGTGAGCCTCACTTTCTACTGACCCATTTCCATGTTCATCGTTATCCGTATCAGTACCTTTGGGTGGTTCGCTACTATTTTCTTGCTTCAACAATTGTAGCTTTTCATTAACTTTATCAACAAATGCCGTCCAACCAGACCATTTACCATCTGCATTCATAAGTCTTGGACAGTTTTTCCCGCTCCAATCATAATGACGGCGTAAGCGATCTATCCCCCAGCTACGCTCATATAGCATTTTAGCTACTAGCTCAATGGCATGATTGAGCGTGATACTATAGTTACCACTTTCACAGATCTCGATTCCAATGGATGTACGATTTCCACTTTTCACACCACTGCCATCGCCAGCATGCCATGCTACCTCATTCAGCGGTAACACTTCAATTGCTTCTTTCTCGTCAATAACGATATGAAAAGATGCTACCCGAGTATTTGAAGTATTTGTAAGCCATGCACGCTCATTTTTCGCCGTACTTGAAGGATTTCCAGTGTTGTGAATCGTAATGGTCGTTGGTTCTAATGCAAGTGATGGTCTTCGGTTATGTGGAGTAGTTTGCGGAATATAATCTCGTCTGTACTCGTAGTTCATTAAAAAATCACTTTCCTCATCACAAATTTTGAACTCCACATAATTAATTGATAAATAGAACTTTTGCATAGTTGTCCCACTCTAATCTGATTTTTAATAGACTCATAACATCCCTCGGTTTAACAAAGCTAGTTGAGCCGCCTAGCCGTGTTTCTACAAGCTCTCCATTGACGTAGACCTGCTTACTTTTCCAATCTACTTTAGCACCATATAATTCAGCAATTTTACGAACAGGGATATACGTAATTCCTCTTTCCAAATAAGCAGCACAATATAATAGCTGATCGACCATTACAGGTACAAGGCTTGCCTTTTCAAACCCACTTTGCGGCTTGAATTTGACCGTAGCCGAATCAAATGGTCCTAGATTGTATTTGGTAATAAGCGACATAATTTTAGCTGAATAGTTCGGGTCTGTTGCATAACCCGCTAACCGAATTTGCTCGGCTTGTTCTATTGCCGTTTTGGCCTCCAGCACTTTAGCGTACCTTGTATTGTTGAACAACTCATCCTGGTCCTTATAATAATGATATAATGTGCGATATGCTCGAAATGCAGCTTTCTCCTTCACTTCTTGACCGCCGATAAATTCCCATGTCCCTTTTGTTACTGCATCTCCGCGCCAATATGGAGTTAGCTTTCCACCACCTACTTTAATACCGCCAAGATTATTCCAGGCGTGAAGAACTCCACCCGTTTCTAATAAGCTTTGTGCTAATCTAACCGAAGGTAATATGGGAGAACCTTGCTGACGAATCAATACAATTGTAGGTGCTATTGCAGCAAAAAACTGTTGTCTCGTTAACTCGCTCAAGTTCTCATTCACTCCCTTTTTGCTCATAGTTTGAATTCTAGTAATTCTATTATTTATGCTTTAAATGAGTAGAAGGAAACGGCTATTTATCCAATGGACAAATATTCGTTTCCTTCTACTGATTCTAGCGATTGCTTCTAAAGGTATAATCGTAATGTATTGTTGTAAACAGCCTCTGCCACAATCTGCGGAGAAATCCCTTTCAAACGAGCAATCTCATTAACGACATCAATAACCATCGTTGGTTCCGTCATCTTCCCTGCAAATGGACCTTCGAACGGCCATGGTCCATCGGTCTCTACCATCATTTGACCCAATGGGTATATGCGAACAAGTTCACGAATTTCCTCTTCGACAAATACATCAGGTGTGATGGATATATAATAACCATTCTCAATCATTCTCTTAATTGTATCCATCGGTCCCTTGAACCAATGAAAATGAACCTTTTCGATTTGATGCTTTTCGAGCAGGTCACATGTGATGCTCGCATCTTCATATACAGCATGTAATACTACCGGACGATCCAGTATTTTGGCAAATGCAAGCATTCGATCAAGAAATGCAATGTAAGGTTCTGTTGCAAATTCCCTTCCCTTCTCCCTCGCTTCAAGCGCACTATAATAAGGTAAGCCGATTTCGCCAACTGCAAATCGTTGCTTCGCATTATGGCATTCCAGCATCCAGTTCATCAGTTGCTGCTCTTCTTGCAATGTTGGCAATGGCTGCTCAGGGTGATATCCATAAGCCGGAAAAATAACCTCACCATACTTTTGAATAAGCTCATACGTCCGTTTAGATGAGAAGAGATCCATCGAAACCGCTACAATATGGTTGACTGATTGTTGCAACGAACGTTCAATGATCGCTTCACATTGTTGTTCATTATATTGCTCTAAATGAATATGCGCATCGATATACTTCAAATTTCCATTAGCCATCGTAACGTCTCCCCAAACTTTTTGTAACATCTCGAAGAACTTCTTGTAAACAAAAAGTAGCATCGAAAGCATAAGCTATTGCTTTCGAATATAACAAAACAGTATATTAACGGAAGTACGCCCCAATAGTTAGTGGAACCTAACCATTGGGGCGCACTGCCTAACTAGCTGTTCGTATGAAGTTGATCATAAATACGCTGCTTCAATTCATTAAAAGTTGGTGTACTCCATAAGTCACTTGCTCTAGGTCTGGCAAATGGCACGATGATTTCATCAACAATTGTAGCAGGCGAAGCTGACAACACTATAATGCGATCTGACAGCAATAAAGCTTCCTCGATACTATGCGTGACGAGCAATACCGAACGACGATTTTCTTCCCAGATGGAAAGTAACCATTGCTGCATATGTAGTCTAGTTAAGGCATCCAATGCACCAAACGGCTCGTCAAGTAGCATTAAAGTCTGAGGTGATAACAATGCCCGTAGAAACGAGACACGTTGGCTCATTCCTCCTGAAAGCATATGAGGATAAGCATCCGCATACTCCGCTAATCCGACTTTTTGCAGCCATTCATTCGCTTGCGTCTGCGCTTGCTGTTTACTAACACCTGCTACCTGTAGCGCCAGCGCTATATTACGTTTCACACTATACCATGGCATTAACGATGCTTGCTGTGGCATATAGGCAACATGACCGCGCTGCCCCGTTGTCTGCTGCCCATTGATCCAAACTTCACCTTCATTAATTGGCTCTAACCCACCAATAATTTGAAATAGCGTTGTTTTCCCGCTTCCCGAAGGACCAATAACAGATACAAACTCCCCTTCGTCTACACGCAGACTAATGTTTTGCAGAATTTGTTTGTCTTGTTTTTTATGTGTAAATGACTTAGAAACCCCGTTCAATTCAAGCATTAGCCTTCACTTCCTTTCTTCGGACGCCAATGAACAAAGCGCGACTCAATAAAGGAGATAATCCAAAATAGGAAAAGGCTTAGTAGTACAATTAAGAGCACCGAAGCGAACACTCGATCCGGCATATATCCTCTGGAAGATAAGATCAAGTAACTACCTAAACCAACTTTTGGTGATAACCATTCCGCTACGACTGCACTTAGTACACTATACGAAACAGCAATTCTCAAGCCACTGAATAAATTAGTAAGCGCACTCGGTAGCTCCAAATGAATAAACAGATGCCATTTCGATGCTCCGATCATACTCAAATAATTTTTAAGCTGATGATCTGCTTGAGCGAGTCCTCCCAGTGTAGCAATACATATTGGGAAGAAACAAACTAAAATAATAAGAAATATTTTCGGCATCATTCCATATCCAAGTAGCATCGTAAGAATAGGAGCAATAACAATGACAGGAATCGTTTGTGATAAGATCAATACCGGATAAAACCCTTTCCTAACAATAGGAAGAAAATGTAGCACTGCTGCAAGCACGAACCCGGCGATAGCTCCACCTGCAAAGCCAATAAGCGATAACTTAGTTGTAGCAGCAAAATGCTCCATCAAGCGTGACCAATCCGCGATCATACCTTGAAATACACCAATTGGAGAAGGAATAAGCCAACTATAGACAAGCTCCATCCTTACAATTAACTCCCAGACGATGCCAATAAATAAAAGTGTCACCACTGGGGGCCATATATTACTCCAACGAGATTGCTTATTTGCCATCCGGATATTTCTCCAGCAATCTATCCATCGATGCTCCAGCAATTGGATTATATGAAATTTTGATTTGTGATAAAGCGCCTGGACAACCAACTTCAATCATTGCCTCGTGCATACGTTGGACAATTTGCAATAGCTCTGGAAGATCACCTTCCATTGTCGTTTCCATTGGTGCAACACGGTAAGGTAGACCAGATTGCTTAATAATTGCAATCGCTTGATCTACATATGGAATGACACTTTCGCCATTATGTGTTTTCGGAATCATCTGAATACTTAATAATGCATTAGCCATTTGTAATATCCCCTTAGTATTGGTTTATTGTGGTAAAAACTCATTTGTAAATGCTGCTTCTGCATCTAGCTCGCCGTTTAACAATTCATTGCTATACATCCAATCGGCATAGCCTTTCCATACCGACAACTTCTGTTCACCAAAGCGGGGTGCATCATCCTGATATTTCGGGCTTAACCATTGTTGACTCGCTCTTACAAGCTCCGCATTCAAATCTGGCTCAGCAGCAATTAATACTTCCGCCGCATCCGCTGGATTGTCAATACTATATTGATAACCTTTCGCAACTGCCGCGAGGAATGAACGAACTAGCTCAGGATCTTCTTTAACGAGTTTTTCACCTGTTACAACAACTGGCGTATAGTAATCTAAGTTCTCATTGTATTCGTTCATATACACCATATTCAAATCGACACCACGCAGCTCAGCTTCAATACCTGTCCAAGCATAGAAAATCCATGCGAAATCAACATCGCGCTCAACTGCTGTGAAGAAGTCGCTATCACCCATGTTTACAATTTCTAATTTATCAAAATCTGCATTATCCGTTCTCATTAAAGAATCAATGATTGACGTTTCAATTGGGGAACCCCAACCGCCATAACGCATACCTTCGAATTTATTAGGTGAATCAATGCCTTTGTCCTTCTTAGATGCAAATCCCGATGTATTATGTTGAATGATCGCCGCCAATGACACAACAGGAACACCCGCTACTCTTGCTACCGTTACATTCTCTTGATAACTAATACCAAATTCAACATTGTTTGAGCCTACTGCTGCATCTGCTCCGCCTTGTACTGGAGAAATAATTTCAACTTCAAGACCTTGCTGGGCAAAATAGCCTTTATCACGCGCCACATATAACCCGGTATGATTCGTGTTCGGTGTGTAATCAAGTACGAGCTGAACCTTTCGAAGCGTCTCTGTTTTGTCGCCTGCGCCAGTCGTCCCAGCTTGATTACCTTCCTTCACCTGTTCATTGCCACATGCCGTTACTACATACAATAATGCGATAACTAATAACCATTTCAATCCATTTACTTTCATGTCTTCCTCTCCCATTCATCTCTCTAATTATGATCGTCCAAGAAGAACACGCTGATTTACATAGGTAAATAAAAAGACGCCCTTCTATAAATTAGGAAGGGCGCCGTCAATTTCGGCTGTTACTTCGCATAGAATAGATTATGTATAGTTTTCCACTATAACTTCATCTCATGCAAAAGTATGCTCTCATTCCTACGCTGGCATTATCCAGATCAGGTCACGGGTCGGAATTGGTTCATTCCCTCTCAGCCAGCTTACTAGCTCCCCAAAGCGTATTCACTTGGTCAATCTATTGGTCATTATAGCAAAGTCATTTCTCTTTGACTACCCCTTTTCATAAAATCAAAAAAAGGATGGATGAATGTGTTTACAATAAGTCTATGTATGATTGTCAAAAATGAAGAAAATGTACTTGCTCGTTGTCTTGCTAGCGTACAACAAGCAGTAGATGAAATCATCATCGTTGATACAGGATCAACAGATCGTACAAAGGAAATTGCCGCTAGTTTTGATGCAAAAGTATATGATTTTGCATGGATTAATCACTTTGCAGATGCACGTAATTATAGCTTTGAGCAAGCAACCTCTAATTATATTATGTGGCTTGATGCCGATGATGTTATTCAACCAGCAGATCTAGAACGTCTACTGCAATTAAAACAAACACCAGATTTCAATTACGATACGGTAACGATGAAATACCATCTTTCTTTTGACGATAATGGTAACCCAACATACAGTTACCGTCGCAATCGTCTTGTAAAACGAAGTAATAACTTTCGCTGGATCGGTGCCGTTCATGAGTACTTGGCAGTATCAGGTGCAAGTTTTAGCTCCGAAGTTGCCGTTACGCACCGCAAAGAGCGTCAATCTAGTGATCGTAACTTGAATATTTATTTGGCACGACATGAAGCTAGGGAACAGTTTTCTCCACGCGATCAATTCTATTTCGCTAACGAATTGCGTGATCATCAAAGATACGAGGAAGCGATTCAATGGTATGACACTTTCCTTGAAGATAATGGGGGTTGGGTTGAAGATAATGTTGCCGCTTGCTCACGTAAAGCTCATTGTTATGAAGCACTTGGTCAACGTAATCTAGCTATTATTCATCTGCTTCGTACATTGCAATATATTCCAGCTCGCCCGGACTTCTGCTGCCAGCTTGGTGCGCTTTTTGTTAATGATAGCAAATTTCAACAAGCGATTTACTGGTACGAGCAAGCGCTCTTAACTTCCCAATATACATCCGATATGAGCTTCCATAATCCAGCAACTGCGACATGGTTACCTCAACTGCAATTAACGGTATGTTATGATCGTCTAGGGAATTTGCAAAAGGCAGTTGAACATCATCGACTTGCTATGGCTATTAATCCGAATCATCCAAGTATGAAATATAATGAGAACTACTACAAGGGATTAGGGTTATTGTAGTAATTGCGAATTTCACATCATAGCAAACAGCCTTGTTTTTTCATCAAAGCAAGGCTGTTTTTGTTATTTCCAACTAGTGTATTGCTAGATCAAACTTCAATTAATTACTGCATAAAATATTGCTTTAATGACCCTCTGCCGCCCTCTACTTCTATCTCAGCATATGCTCCATTGATCAATGTTATTTGTGGTGGCATATGTCCACAATCAATATCATAAATAATTGGTATTTGTAATTCATCAGAAAGCTCTTTATACACATCTTCGATCGTATAATTGTCAAATGGTTGATTGGCGTTACTTCTGCCGAACATAACACCTGTACAATGATCAAACCATCCTGCTAACTTCATTTGAACTAATGATCTACGTACATCGGTTGTTACCAACTCACAGTTTTCTAAATACCATATGATCGGTTCATTTTCTATGTACTGGCTTTGAAAATGTTGAACATCACCGAACGGAGTACCAATCAAATGCCTTACCACATCTATACATCCACCAAGTAAACGACCTTGTAATTTAACTGAGTTATCAGAAATGACTTTCCAATAAGTTGGTTCTGTTAACTGATAAACCTCTGTGGAAGAATCCAACTGTTTCCATTCCTTTTGATAATTTGAGGATGAATGTTGCAAAATTGATTCTCCACTTCTAGTTGATAAGACAGATTGCCATTTTGCTGTCGTCTTGTCTAGAACTTCTCCTCTCAGATCAATGAAACTCGTTCCATGAGCAGTTGCAATTCCTGTTTTCAATGTAATAGCAAGTAACAATACACTTATATCAGAATACCCCATAATCCATTTACAATTAAAATTATCAAAATCAATATGTTCTAGTATCTCGATTAATAATTCTCCACCCCAAGGTGGCATTATAATGTCAATAGTAGCATCACTCATCATTTTATTGAATTCATCTGCTCGAACTTTAGCTGGTGCTGATTTTGCTTTATTTTGTGTCCAGATCGTTTCCCCACAATTAACCTTAAATCCTCTCAAACTCATACGACTACATGAAAGTTTAAGTATATCATGTAGCTCTTCTCTGACTCCTGAAGAAGGTGCGGTTATCCCAATGGTTGCTGATGCTTCTAAAACTGGATATTGGATCATCTAGACACCCCTACTTAACATAGTTTTACAAGAATTCTTCCTCGTGCTTGCCCTTTAAGTAAGGTAGGAAGCATATCCGGAAGTTGCTCTAGTGTGACCTCCTGCTGAATTAGCTCCTCTAAATTCGCTAATTTGAAGTCTGTCGCCAAGCGATTCCACACACTAAGTCGGGTGTCCATCGGGCAATATACAGAGTCGATACCAAGTAAATTAATGCCTCTTAGTATGAATGGGAGTACGGTTGTTGGTATGCTCACTCCACCAGTTAATCCACTAACAGCTACGGCTCCTCCATACTGAAGTTTACTTAGGAGTGCTGCAAGCTGCTCGCCTCCAACTGGATCGATAGCTGCTGCCCACTTTTGTTTGTCTAATGTTCTCACTTCTCCATTATAAACATCTGTACGCGATACTATTGTATTTGCTCCGATTTTTTGCAAATATTCATGTTCCGATTCTTTACCAGTACTAGCTTCAACCTCGTAACCAAGTTTAGACAAAATAGCGACGGCAAAGCTTCCAACACCACCTGTAGCACCTGTAACAAGTACTTTACCATTCTCAGGAGATACTTTATTATCTTCTAGTCGTTGAATGGATAATGCTGCAGTAAAACCAGCAGTACCAATAATCATTGCTTCTTTCAGCGTAAGACCGGTCGGAAGTGGAACAATCCAATCTGCGGAGATACGAGCAAATTCACTGTAACCTCCAAAATGTGAAACACCGATAGCATAACTAGTGGCGATCACTTCATCCCCAGCTTGAAATCTAACATCTTCAGATGAAACAACTACTCCCGCCAGGTCAATGCCAGGAACAAATGGATAAGTATTCACAATGTTACCGTTAGGAATAGTGGCTAAGCTATCTTTATAATTAACTCCAGAATAGTGAACGCGAATCAGCACTTCTCCTTGTGGCAACTCATCAAATGTTAGTGTTTTAATATCTATAGAAAATTGATCCTCTTGCTTGTTCACAACTAGTGCTTGGAATGATTGTGTCATGTTTGCACTCCTTTTAATATGTAGTCAGCAGGAGCAATACAAGATCCATTCTTGTCACATACTCAATCTGCAGTTTTTCTTTTAAGCATATCAAAAAAACTCTTGAAATGGCAACACCAATCATCAGGATGAGATTTAATAGTACTAACAACCGTTCATTACCTTTGAGCTGAAAATATGAATAAGGGAGAGGCAGCGTAATTATTATGCATACCTCTCCCTCTATTAGTTTACTTTTGAACTTCATCTTACAATAAGGTTCAAACAGTGGGCTTTCAGAACCGAGAAGATGGTGCGCTACTTGAGGGAGGAGGAAACGCAAATGTACGTTATTGGTACATGCGTACCGGACTTCCCAAGTTCGCTTCATATTCGACGCCGACTAAGCTTCGATAGCATAATCATCGTTATCAAAGTCCTCTGTTTGAACTTCCCTTACTTGATTGCTCACCAATTAACTCCCAATCTGTTGCAGTATAACTCCCCATTTGCCATAAAGAAACGCCCTTCAATTCATAAAACTTAGCAAGCCATATTTTTTTGTCAATGCTTTGCGTATCCTCATAGTACATTACATGACTGCCACGCTCATCTGCAAATTCAGCTTTCGTTAGAAAATACGGCATCGTCCATGTCTTAACGACGCTTTGCATCGCTAGTCTTTTCTCTACATCTACAATCGCTGGAATAACTGGAGATGCGGTTACGCCATTGGAAGTAATCCATTGATTAGCCTGCTTCGAAATACCTAGTACAAGCTTTTCTTTGGGAATCACTTGAAGTGCCGTTACTATCGTATCGTTCACAAGCGGCAATGGGGCTGACGGAAGCTGGCTATCGGTAAAGTCATGGGCCATCAGAATAACTGTATCCGCAAGTTTACCTATTTCCTTCAAATCATAACCTTTATAGTAATAAATCGGCGGAACAGCAACTGACAATGTATACGCACCTAACTGCTTCTTCAAATCTTGCAGAAATGCAACATAATCAGCGGAACTGTCCTCTTTCAACAATCCTTCAAAATCTATACTTACCCCCGTGAACGAGTAAGTTGGATCATTTAAAGTAGATACTAACGACTCGATAAATGCAGTCTTAGCTATTTTATCTTTAAGAAAGTCTTTCAAATTGCTATTGTCGTAAAATACCATCAGTTCCTTCGTTAATTGAGCAGAGTCGGCAGCAGTAAGAGCCTCCACATAACCACTTGGAATGACATTTACTGTTTTACTAGTCTTTGAATTTGTTTTCAAAGTTGCAACTCCAGCGCTACTATATTCCAAATGAGACCATCCGAGGATAACATCGGTAAGCTTATTCATCTGATTGATCGCACCATAGGATGAAATGGCATAAAAACCTGTAAAATCAACTTTTTCTTCCGAAACTCGCTTATCAATTAAGCGATAAATAACGGCTGCAGCCTGTTTGCGAATTAACGACTCTTTCGGCTTAAAGCCCGCTTGATCGCCTTCCATAATACCGCGACTAGCTGCGTAGTAAACATATGGTTGCATATCCATATCAATTGCAGATTGATCCTTGAAAGCCCGAACATCCCGCTCCCTCTTCCAATCTGTTGCAAGCCATTGCTGACGTACTTCTTCCTTTTCCGAATCTAGCAACGCTTTCCCTACTAGCATTGCAACCTCTTGTCTAGTAATCGTTTGCGCTGGATTGAATGATCCCTTCTGATCTAGTAAACTATCAATCCACTTATGTTCAAAGGCAACAGAAATAAACTTCGCTGACCAGCGATCCTCGGCTACCCCCGCAGGAATAGTTCCAACGGTTGCTGTTTCTAGCTGACTCGCCATAACAAGTAACTTAATAAAAGCCTCTCGGGATAGGTCAGCATTCGGACGATATGTTCGATCCTCATAACCATTAATAATTCCTAATGCAGACAATGTATAAATCGGATCTCGTGCATAATCGTTCTCCTCATCCTTGAATGGTTGCAGCTGAACATTATACGCAAAAGCACTACTTGCAAATAACATAGATAGTATTATTACCAGAAAACTCACTTTTTTCAACATAATAACCTCTTCACACTTCCTTCCTTTTTGTCCAATAGAGTTTATTCCATGTTTATTCATCCAAAATAATAGACGCAGAAAGGTAGCTCTTTGTTTCAGAAATGCTAGACCTATATTGAGTTGATAGGCTACAAGTTACATTTTCGCAACTTTACATATGATGGGATTGGTTACTTAACACCGTAGAAATCACTTTTTCTGGTGTGTTAGCAACATAATATGATGAGAATGCGTCAACTTAGAATGAAGAATTATGAATAGGAGGTTAATAGTATGAAACGTTATTTATCGGTATGCTTATTCGTTGTCATCATGACTCTGGTTGGATGCTCAAATAGTACCGTCACAACACCTGACGCCGGCATGTTCAACATTATTGTTGATACATCTACAGATTTACAAGCGGGGGAGTCCATCTTACTAACTGGGAAGCTAGTTAATCATTCCGACAGTTCTTGGGAACTTGAACATGGTGCAGCTATGTTTACTTATGATGTTTATGACAGTAATGGTGATCGTGTCTCACAAGGTGTTGAGTCACTCATAGTTGATGGGAATAAAGTTCGCATGGTTAACGATATTGGATTTATGAAATCATTACAGCCAAAGGAGCAATATAGCAATGACGGTGAAGGTCATGTTTACCCCAAAAACAATGAATATATATTACCAGCCGGAAGCTACACTATCGTTTCAAAAGCAAAGTTCAGAATCAAACATGATAGTACAGGCTATGAGTTTGAGATTGAATCCGAGCCGCTTAGTATCAAAGTTACATAATCAAAAAACCAGTCGCCGAAAAAAAATCGGCAACTGGTTTTTTTGATTGCGTATGGATCCCTTCCTCATTATCTAGAGGTCAGTTTCTAACCTTCTTATTCAATTATTGCATCTGTTATCACTTATTATTTCTCATACCGTACGCCTTCATACCAATGACAACTGTTTCAATGATTACCACGAGCGCCGCAATATAAATTAGTATTTCAGTCCAATACTGCCACATTTCACTACTCGTCTGGAATATATCACTTCCAACGAACACAAGACCAGCTTGCATCAATTCATCAAGGAATGTCATATTCCATAACGATTGATCCATCAACATAATCAATGCTAATAGGAACCACACCAGATTGAATAGAATCTGCATTAATATTATCATCTTTGTCCATCTGCCCGTTACGAGTTTGATACCCTCTTTCAATATACTGAACACTGCAAGAATCCACATAAAAGGTAGGTAACTTTGAAGGACCTCAACATTGAAGAAAGAAATTACTTTCGTCGTCTCATCGTTCAGTCTGATAATGCCAATGTATTGAGCCGAAAACGTAAACAACAACACAAATAGAATCGTAAAAATTATAGTTGTTATCGGTTGACTGCGCTTAATACGAGTTTTCTCCGTTGGAAGTGGGGGTAGATCAGCTAGCTTCCACTCCTTCTTAATTCCAGCAAGCTCCTTACGGACAGATTTGTTGCCTTTATGTTCAATGAAGAGGAAGATTAACGTGACCCAGGCAAACCCTTGCGCATATGCTGAGCTCAAAGAAGCAAAAAAGCTAATAAATGTCTCCAACCCTTCAAATGGATCCATAAAAATCTCGATAGCGAGCACACACGTCAAGCCGATCGTAATCGCGAACAATACGACTTTAAGCACAACCAGATATGATTCAATCCATTCGGGGCCAATTAAATATCTCTTGTAGCCTCTATACCCTGCTGCGAGTTCATATGGCGAACCAAGCTCATTAAGTACAGCCTCAATAATCTCCTTTTCCGTTTGTCCCTCCGACGCATGATCCTCCCGCATATCTTCAATTAATCCACGCAACTCTTTCTCAATTTCAACCCTTTGCTGCTGTGGCACCCGTTGGATAACCGCGTAAACATAGCGATCAATAATCTCCATCTTCCATCTCTCCCTTACGAATCAATTAAGCTATGCATGCTTTGTGTCAAGTTTTTCCACTCCACACATAACTGCTCGTAAACTTCCTTACCAGCCTGACTAAGAAGATAGTACTTACGGGGACGAGATTCATTCGTGTCCCATTGACTTACAAGTAGTTCTTGCTTTTCCAATCTGCGTAGGAGGGGATACAATGTTCCGGGATCAATGCTGATACCTTTCTCGTCCAATACAGAAACGAGCGAGTAACCATATTGCGGCTCAGATAATTGGCTTAGTACACTAATAATGAGCGTGCCGCGTCTTAGTTCATGCGTTAATCCATTTATTGTTTCTTGAATATTCATCAAGCGATCAACTCCTATTTTCATTATACTGTATGACACACACTATTGTGAATACCTTATTATTAAATTTTCTAAATAATTACAATAATGAGGTGTTGCTAAAGTCATAACGTAGATTACGCCTATTTCAACAACATTTTTTAATAAGAACACTTGTCGTTTTATGTCTGAAAATATACATCTAAGAGAGATGTATTAAAACAGCCGCCCCTGTTATAATAGTTCCATAATTTACTATTTTTTTGAGGGTGGTATATCTGAATTTAACCTTATTAGTTGTCGAAGACGACGAGTTTCTAGGTACTGGTCTACAATTTACGTTGGAGAAGGAGAACTGGAATGTACGATTAGCAACAAATTTGAATGAAGCCAACTATATATTTCAATCCGAATCCATTGATTTAATCCTTTTAGACAATCATCTCCCCGATGGAACGGGATTTGAATTTTGCACCAAAATCCGGAAATCATCAGATGTACCAATCATTTTTCTGAGCGCTGCGGATGAAGAGATTAACATTGTACAAGGACTCGATATTGGAGGAAATGATTACATTACTAAGCCATTTCGACTACAAGAACTGAAATCTAGAATTCGTGCCAACCTAAGAACTCGAACTGAAAATGAACTGGCTCGAACTATGGTTCGTTCAGACGCTGTTACACTAGATTTAGTGAAACTTAAAGTTTTCGTATCCAACGAGGAAGTTAGGCTTTCTACCCTCGAATTCAAGTTATTAAGCACGTTCATGATTAATCCCAAAAGAATACTTGAAAGAAATCTTCTGCTTGACAAATTATGCGACTTCGGAGGCGAGTTCGTAGACGACAATACCCTTTCAGTTTACATCCGAAGGCTGCGAGAGAAAATTGAAGAAAATCCATCAGTTCCACGCTTCATCGTTACCGTTCGTTCAATTGGATATAAATGGGATCAGGAGTGCAGCCAATGTTGAACTCTTCAATATGGCGCAACAAAGAATACCGAGTTGTAGTCATTAGCCTTATTATTGTGTTCACTGGATTCATTGGGATAAGCATAGTTATCAATTGCTTCCAGTGGGTAAACTTGCATAATGAATTAATTACCGAGCGTTTGTCCTTGATTGGAAAAATACTACATAGTCACCCAGAGTTAGAATCGACGGTTATCCCCCACATCTCCGATCATTTGACGGAGGCGGACTTGAATGAGGGAATTAAGACAGCGCAAAAATATGGATATTCCAAAAATTCACTTTTAATGGCAGAAGATAAATTTTATAGTTTTTATCAAAAAAATCTCATCCTGATGATTGGTGTTGCCATTCTGATACTCCTATGCAGTCTTAGTATTGTATGGTTTGCGTTTAGTCAGCTTTACGGATTCATTCGTTCGGTTTCATTGGGATTAGATCAAATCATGAGAGGTTCATATGAAACGAGTTTCGGAGAAAGTAAGGAAGGTGACCTTTCGATTCTTGGATTACAAATTAATCAGATGTCAATGCGACTTCAACTGAGTTTTAAACAGCTTCATCTTGAGCAAGAGAGACTTCGAAATTTGATTCCTGATATCTCACATCAACTCAAAACTCCACTAAGTTCGCTTAGTATGCACAATGAACTTCTTCTAAGCGGAGAATTAAGTACTAGCGAAACTCAAGCTTTTTTAGATAAAAATCATATTATTATTGAACGTATGGAATGGCTAACCCAATCATTAATATCTTTATCTAGGTTGGAATCTGGTGCAGTTCAAATGCAACAGAGGACACATGATTTAAACGATATCTTAATCAAGTCAATAGCATCACTGGAGAACCGAGCAGTAACTAAGAAACAATCACTCCTCTGCAATTTACCAGATAAACCCATAATCATGTCATACGACCGCCGTTGGCTGCAAGAGGCCATTGACAATATCATTCAGAATGCGATTCATTATACACCAGAGGAAGGTCTCATTTCCGTGAGTTTGACAGAAAGTGAGCTACTCGTAACGATCACAGTTCAAGATTCAGGTGTCGGTATTCCTGAAGAAGATTTGCCCTATATCTTCAAACGTTTTTTCAGAAGCACCGCAGTTGTTGGCAGTATGGAGATTGGCAGCGGAATCGGGCTATCACTTGCAAAACTCATTATTGATAAGCATGAGGGGCAGATTGAGGTACGCAGCACACTGGGACAAGGATCTCGTTTTACTGTCATTTTACCTAAGTCATATATTATCAACAAATAACGCCCTGCTCCAACCTAATTGGTTCGGAGATGGCGTTATTTTATTTATCCAACTATATATTCAATCTTACTAAACTGTAAGCTTTGAAGTCATAGAAGTGTAAGTTTAGGATGATATTATGGTATTAATTGATACGTATTGGAGGATTTTTATGGAATTGATTAGAATGAACCACATTAACAAAGTATTCGGAAGCGGACCAACTGAAGTCCACGCTCTAAATGACATATCCATAACCATTAACCAAGGTGAATTTGTTGCTATTGTAGGAACAAGTGGATCTGGGAAGAGTACATTATTAAATTTACTCGGAACCTTAGATAAACCAACCTCAGGAGATATTTATTTAGAAAATAAACGACTATTCTCTATGTCTCCTGATGAGTTGGCAATTCTAAGGAGAAGAAAATTCGGTTTTATCTTTCAGTATTACAATCTAATTCCTGTCTTGACCGCACAAGAAAATATTGAACTACCACTGGTATTGGACGGAAAGTCCATTGATAAACCCTACATCGAAGAACTACTACAGTGGCTTGGGCTCGACCAACGAAAAAATCATCTTCCAGATGCATTATCAGGTGGGCAGCAACAAAGAGTTGCGATTGCACGTGCACTAGCTTGCAAGCCATCCATTATTTTTGCAGACGAGCCAACCGGAAACCTTGATATGAATACTAGTAACGAAGTATTGAGCTTACTACGCTTATCCATCAATAAATATCATCAAACGTTAATCATGATTACCCACGACCACTCCATTGCAGAAAGAGCTGACCGAGTGCTAACCATTGAAGATGGAAAAATCGTTAGTGATAGGACGGTAAAAACATGAAGAGATATACAGGATTAATACCTAGGTCTATTCGAAAACAGTGGAAACATTCCTTACTGGTAGTAATCGGTATAATTTTATCAGTGACTCTGATGACCTTTATATTAACATTCATGCATAATTTGAAAGAATATAAACTTGAATCAACTGCTCAATCAGCAGGCAATTATCATGTTCAATTTACAAATCTAACGTTAGAACAGCGCGATATTATTCAATATCATCAAGCGATTATGCGTACGGGAACTGCACAATCCGTTTATGTAAAAATGCATGCTAAGGAATTGGAATCGAGACTCATGGTTGCAGATTCCACTGTGAACGATATTTTTAATATTCAACTCCTCTCAGGGAGAATGCCTGAAAGAGATAACGAAATAGTTTTGGAAAGTTGGATATTTGCCTATCTTCAACTTGAGGAAAGTATTGCTCAAACTATCATTATTAAGAAGATCCCCTTCCAGATAGTCGGTATTCTAAACAATCAAAAGTTCACTAAAAGCGCAGGCATTACATTTGGACTTATTTCGAAAGGCTCTCTAGACTTATTATCTGACGATAAAACAAATGTTGAGGATAGCTTATATGCGACATTCAACCCTATTTTCGCAAAAAAATCCGAGGACATAGAACAAATAACGACTGACATTGAAGAACAATTTGGTATACCAAGAGACAAAATTCAATATAACCAGGTTCTGTTAGCTTCTCTTGATGATTACCATCGTAAAGATTATTCCACTTTTCTTGTTATCCTTCTTAATTCTATTGCGACAATCTTTGCAATCTACAACGTTCTACATATCTCGGTAGTTGAGAAAACCCGTTATTATGGCATACTTCGATCGATAGGAACAACATCCAAGCAAACCAAAATACTTGTACTAGGGGAAGCTCTGCTGTTAAGCATTGTGTCGATTCCATTAGGGATAATTTTTGGACTTGCTGCTGTCAATTTTGCTTATCGTATGTCTTTTACATATAATGTTGAGCACATATTTGTAATTCCTTTTGATGCCATTGCGATCACTATATTCTCTAGTTTAGCTACTATTCTAGCAGCGGCAATTTGGCCTGCAAGATATGCAAGTAGAGTTTCGCCACTAGAAGCAATGAAGACTACCTTCACTCAAATTAAGCCATTAACCAAAGAACGAAGAGATACGGATGGCAAGTTTAAGAAGATTTTTGGAATGAGTAGCCATATGGCATATCAAAATATAGCCCGTAACCGAAAAGTGTTTATTCTTACCATACTTTCCATGTCAATAGGAATTGTTTTGTTTATCGTCAATGGCTACTATGTAACTAATCAGAATGTAACCTCTTTGATTGATGACCAGTTCATCTATAAATCTGACTTCTACATTAAGGCTGGTAGCCGAATCGGGTTATCCGATGAAGCTATTGCACAAATCACACAAATCCCGGGTGTAAACAATGTCATCCAAACGCGATTTACTTATGGATATTCTTATTTAAAAAAGAACCAAATCACCGAATCCTTTTATAGTTATTTACTTGCTAAACAAGATAAGTTTGACGTTGAATTTTCACAACCAAACAATGTTTTAACAAACCTCGAAATTTATGGTTATGATACAGAAACACTCTTAAATGCAAAACCTTTTTTAATAGATGGCACAATCAACCCCGAACGGTTGAGTAGAGGTGAAGAAGTCATTCTTTTTATCTCGACATCGGATAGAAAAACAGCTCTACGTGTCGGTGATGTGCTAGAAATCGGTAATAATCCTTATATTAATGCTGTCACCAGTTCCGAACGTAAATTTCACAAAGGTACCACTTCTCTTCGAATTGGCGGAATTATTGAAGACTTTTATGCTTCCAGCGATCATTATCAGGGAATTCGAATTGTTATGCATGAAGCCTTTTTTAAAGATTTCTCAGGACTCACGAATACTACAAAGGTGGATATCATTTCTTCTAAAAATGCAGACTTAGAATTAGTCGAGAGCAAGCTAAAAGACTTCGCTAAACAATCACGTTCAGGTTTCACCTCTTATAAGGTATTAAAGCAAACTATTAATAGCGAAATTAAACAAGTTACGACTGTACTCTACTACTTCATTGGAATCATTACGTTAATTGGCGTTCTTGGCATTGTCAATTCAATTACAACCAGTCTGCTCCTTCGAGTTAGAGAGTTTGGCATACTTAGGGCAATCGGCATGACAGATAAACAGTTGAAACAAATGGTGTGGACAGAAGGATTATTGTATGGTGCGATCAGCTCTATTTGTGGGATTGTGGCTGGTGTCATCCTATCCTATATTTTGTACAGAATCGTGGATAGTACAATACATCAGATGACATGGCAAATACCTTGGCTCTTTATCGCAATTTCAGGCCTATCCACCATTTTGATATCCGTATTGTCTACCATCATGCCATTGAAGCGAGTTAGAAACATCCCTATTATAAACGCTGTAAAAAGTATTGATTAAAATGCTATAGAATAATATATGTGTTAAACGATATCGAATAATTCAAATTTCATTTGCATATAAAAAATAAATTTGATAGAATAACTGACGAACGTTCGTTAAAACAGAGGTGATTCTATTGAAAAGTAAAGAGATTAAAGACGTAGCGTTAAAGTATTTCACAATTCATGGATATGAAGGAGCATCACTGTCCCAAATTGCCGATCATGTCGGTTTGAGGAAACAGTCTCTCTATTCTCATTTCAAAGGGAAAGATGATTTATTTCTACAAGTTCTACAAGATGCCAAAGAAACTGAAATCTCTTCGAAACTAGAATATCTAAGTAAAGTGGATACCCAAAATCCAAAAGCGGATTTATTAGGTTATCTACAATTGGTTATTGATTTGTTTCAACAAAGCGAACAATTAAAGTTTTGGCTGCGCATGTCTTTTTTTCCACCTCTCCATCTTGCAGCCGCGATTGATGAGGAAGTCATCGATACGGAAGAAAAAATCCAAACCGTACTTGAAAGCAAATTTCAAGATTGGATCGATGCCAACGCCATCATAAATGATACAGCCTCCATACCTACGCTTGCCTTCTTAGGTATCGTTGATTCGATCATGCTAGAGCTTGTTTATGGAAATAATGAACAACGTTTAAATGATAAACTAAATGCCTCATGGACCGTATTTTGGAGAGGTATTTCACAGCTATGATTTTACAAAAGAGAGGTATTTCTTCATGACGAAACCATTAAATCAACAAAAAACAGTTTTACTCATCCTATTAAGTAATATATTCATTGTTTTTCTAGGAGTCGGACTTATCGTCCCTGTTATGCCATCCTTTATGAATATGATGAATTTATCAGGTCAATCGATGGGGTATCTTATGGCGGCCTTTGCGTTCGCACAATTACTTATGTCTCCCCTCGCAGGACGATGGATTGACACTTATGGTAGAAAGAAAATGATCATCATCGGCTTATTCCTCTTCGCTATTTCGGAGGTGATTTTTGGTATAGGTACACATGTATCTGTTCTTTATTTTTCCAGAATTCTAGGAGGTATTAGTGGTGCATTTATTATGCCTGCCGTAACTGCCTTTGTTGCAGATATTACTTCAGTAGAGGAAAGACCGAAAGCGATGGGCTATATTTCTGCAGCCATTAGTACCGGTTTTATTATTGGCCCAGGTATTGGAGGATTTATTGCTGAGCTAGGTGTACGTGCCCCATTCTACTTTGCCGCTGGCTTCGCATTAATAACAGGTATTTCATCGCTATTTATTCTCAAAGAGCCACTAACTAAACAGCAGCTTTTGGAAATCAGTCGGCTTAAAAAAGATACAAACTTGGTAGGTGATCTCAAACGTTCACTTCAACCACTATACATTATTGCCTTTATTATTGTATTTGTACTAGCCTTTGGTTTATCTGCATATGAAACTGTGTTCAGCCTATATTCTGATCATAAATTCGGTTTTACTGCACAAGATATTGCTACCATTATTACAATAAGCGCAATCTTCGGCGTTGCCGTTCAGGTGTTTATGTTCGGTAAAATGGTCGATAAACTCGGCGAAAAGAAACTCATCCAAATATGCTTAATTGCTGGTGTAGGATTAGCAGTGGCATCCACGATGGTCTCTAGCTATTTAGCCGTTTTGCTAATTACTTGTTTCATCTTTCTCGCATTTGACCTGCTACGCCCAGCGTTAACGACCTATTTATCAAAATCTGCCGAACAAGAACAAGGATTTATCGCTGGAATGAACTCAACATATACAAGCCTCGGCACAATCGTCGGGCCCGCGTCAGCCGGTATATTATTTGATGTCAACATCAACTACCCGTATCTCTTTTCAGCTGTCATTATGTTCATTGGTCTTATCATTACGATGATGTGGAAAGAAAAACAATTCGTTAATCACTTGGAAAAATAATATGAAGAACAACCTACTTAAGCTGTCGAGAAATTCTCGACAGCTTTTTTATGCCTTATTATTTAACATGACACTGTATTAATACACAAAATATCTCAATAAGTTGTCCAATGGAGGACGGGTTGGTTAGAGAGGCTTTCGGCGGAAATACTTGTCATAACTCGTTCCCAAATCCTCCGCAGGACTCACGAAAGATGAACGGCGTCTCGAACACGAGTGATTTCGGTTCGGACGAAGTATCGTGAATCCTCTCCATGACCAAGCGGATACATGCGGCAGCCATTTCCTCAACGGGTAGCTTCACTGTCGAAAGGGACGGAATGCTGTATTTCTCTGCATCATGGTCGCCGTACGTCAAGATTTCCATCATGTCAGGCATTCGGATACCTGCACGATGGAATTCAGGAAGTGCTCCGACAGCCATGAGCCCTAGCGGGAAGAATATCGCTGTTGGTAGGTCGCCGCCTCCCTTCACAATCTTTTTGGCTGCCGAATTCCCGCCCTCCATCGTCATCGGAGCAATTTGGATATGCCGCTCCTCCAGTTCGAGTCCATACTTCATGCACGACTCGACGAATCCTGTGAAGCGCAGATTGTTTTCCGAATTCACAAGATGATCTGGTACAATCGTACCGACCTTTTTATGCCCGCGGACCGCGAATAGTTCAGCTGATTTGCGACCAATCTCGTACGTATCTACATGTGCGCAGCTGTAGCTACTGCTCTGGCGATTAAACATTACGGTCGGCAAGCTTAAAGGATGTTCTTCCAGGTAACGTTGCTCCTCTGCAGAGATACCTGTCAATATCGCTCCATGATAGCTGCCTTGATCGCAAATCTCCTTAATTCTGTGAATCTGCTTCCGCTTGTATGGCTGGATGGTCATCTCGAATTCAAATTCTTGTTCGAGAATCGAGCTCTGAGCTCCCACAAAGAACCGCCCCAACAACTCCGACGAAAGATCGGAAGGCCAAAAGGTGGCAATGGCCGGAATGTTCCGGGCATTCGATTGTCTCAGTCTTCTTGCCGAGACGTTGGGCAAATACCCGATTCCCTGTGCAGCTTCCAAAATCCGCTGTTGCGTTTTTTTCGAGATCCTCATTTCATCACCGCGACCGTTAAGCACGATGGAAACAGTCCCTATAGAGAGGTTCGTTCGTTCTGCTATTTCTTTAATCGTTGACATTTTCATCCGTCCCATTCCAAGTCGTAATACTTTATTAATACGGAATGGAACCGATATTGTCAAGCTTACGATTATTACTAATAATATATTGACTTTTTTCACAATTGGCGTTACGATTCACGCGTAAGCTAAAACGAAATTGCAACTCTGAGAATGCTACTATGAAAGGTGTGATTGATGGCAGAGAAAATCCGATCTAATATCGTTTGTGGGAAGATAATTTGAGATTTTGAAGAATGGTGTCTGACTCTGAAATTAATAAGGAGGAGAGCATTTTGAAAAAAGAAACAATAAAATTACTTAAACCCATTATGATGATGTTAACTGTTGTAGCCTTGGTATTCATGAATTCACTTGGTTCAATACCTGAGGTCTCTGCCGCTCCAGCCAAGGCCAAGCCGGCATTCAAACAGAAGGGCACTATCTCACTGTCAGTCGGCGAAGCCTATACGTTCGAAGTCGTAAATAAGCCAAAGGGTGCCGAGTATCAATGGAATAGCGACAAAAAGTCCGTCGCTGTTGTGGATGACAACGGACGCGTTGAAGCTGTTGGAGCCGGTTCGGCAACGATTACCTATGTTTATACAGTCAACAAAAAGAAGGAAGTCATCGCAGCAAAAGTCAACGTTAAGGAGAGACCTATGAAACATGATCCTAAAAAAATAATCGTGGATAAGAATGGTTTCGATTCCAGCGGAAGAATGGTAGCCTATTTCGGTTCACCGACCATTGACGGCAATGTAGATCCTATGTGGAATGAGGCACAGGTAGTCTTGCCGCAGCATATATCAAGCAATATCGATACATCGGCTACGTTCAAAGCGTTATGGGATGATCGTGCGCTTTATATTCTAACAGAAGTCAAAGATAAAAACCTATCCGTCCAATCCGGAACACCGTACATGCAAGATTCGGTGGAAATATTCCTTGACGAGAACAACGACAAGACTAAAGAATATGGTGCAGACGATTTACATTTCCGCGTCAATTACGAAAATGCCTTATCCGTGGACAACGGAGATGCCGACATGTATTATACGTCCGCAAGAAGAGTGAAAGACGGTTATGTTATCGAATCGAGAATTGCTCTGAAAACTACACCGGCAAATGGCACGGTACTTGGCATCGAATTGCAGATTAACGAAGCCATAGGAACGGAGCGATTGGGTAGCATTAATGTGTTTGACGCAACAGGTAACGCATGGAATGATCCGACCAAATTCGGCGAAGTCTTGCTTACCGGAAAGTCAAAAGGTGATGTCAGTGGTCTGAATCCCTATGATCTCATGAACTTGATCAAGAGTACGCTGAAGCTTGATTTCAAACTTTATAAAAATGCCAATATCGTAACGGATGCCATTGTTAGCGTTGTTTCTGAAAGCGTACTCAACGGCAATAAAGTCAATCAGAAGCAAATTGATGAACATTATGCCACGATTAAAACTGCAATTAGCAAGTTAGAAATGACCGAGGAAGCGGCGAATGAGAAATACTTCAAGCCCCTTCCCAATGAATATCGAATGGAAAGCGACAAACCAGGTAAAATTGAAAGTTTATATTACCAAACGCCTAATTTGACGGAAGGAATAGATGACAAAAAATTACACGTCTACCTCCCTTACGGTTATGACCCCTCCGCAACGAATAAGAAATACAACGTTCTCTATCTAATGCATGGCGGCGGCGAGAACGAGGATCTCATCTTCGGCGGACCCGGACAGAGCAAAGAAATGATGAAAATCTTGGACAATATGATTGCAGCAGGCGACATTGAACCGCTTATCGTCGTGACGCCTACCGTCAATGGCGGCAAAAATGATGTCGCTCTCTTCCACGAGGAACTAATCGATACCATTGTTCCATTGGTGGAAAAAAAGTACAATACTTACGCCAAATCCGGAAGTTCGGAAGATTTGCAAACATCTAGAGAGCATCGGGCATTCGGCGGATTCTCTATGGGCTCTGTCACAACGTGGTATACCTTTATTCATGCCCTAGACTATTTCAAATATTATATACCGTTAAGTGGCGACAGCTGGGTAATCGAGCAGGGAGGTGGCGGACATCAGCCGAAGAAAACGGCGGAATACCTTGCGAATGTTGCAAAAGAGTCTGGTTATAAGCCACAGGACTATTACATCTTTAGTGCTACTGGTAACTTGGATATCGCGTATCCGAACTTGAAGCCTCAGGTCGATGCGATGAAGCAGTTAACGGATGTCTTTATCTATTCGTCAGATACGAAGAAGGGGAATTTCTACTTCCTTGATGCTGATGGCGGTACACATGCTTGGAATTGGCAGAACCAGTATATTTACAATATTTTGCCGGACCTGTTCAGTAACTAGGCAACCGAAATCACATATGGTTCATGCAAAACTTACTAACATTAGTAGCACAGACCAAGTCCTTGGTTTGTGCTACTTTTTTCATAGTAGAAGTATTCCATTCCACCACAGCCATTTCCGCGAAAAAGATGAACAAACTTCCGTTCCTCCCCCTCTTTCTTCTTCAGCATTATATAAGCCCTATTGCAGACTTTTCTCCACTTTTTCAACACTCTATATTAAGTCCGTTTTCAATATGCGGATAGGTCAATTATACATTTGTATATATCATTGTTTTACATTGTTTATTAACCTATGATTTTATTACTGGATCTGGGGTATATATTCGTGGCCTTTCTAAAATCCGGACTGATATAAATATCAATCAACGACTTATTGGAAGCGCTATCTTAAATGAGAAATGGGTGATCGTACTTTGAATGTTAAAGCAAACAACATGAGAAGAACTTCTTTTATCAAATTCTTATATGTCCTACCATTTATGTTGCTGCTCGCTACCTTTGCTTATTACCCGTTATATGGATGGGTTTATGCATTTTTTGATTTTAGCCCGCCAATCCCCCTATCCCAATCAGAGTTTGTAGGACTAAAGTGGTTTCGGTCTTTAGTTGAAAACCAAGTGAAGATTGATCAATTACTCCAGGTCATCAAGAACACGTTCGCAATGAGTGGCTTGCTTCTCATGTTCTCATGGCTCCCTATGATTTTTGCAATTTTCCTAAATGAGATTAAAGCAATCCGCTTTCGCAAGATCATTCAAACAGTAACCACACTTCCTAACTTTATTAGCTGGGTTTTGGTCTATTCACTCGCATTCTCCATGTTCTCTAGTGAAGGTATCATTAATGGTCTATTGAGGCAGCTCTCGTTAATCGATTCTCCGATTCTATTCCTTCAAAATACGGATAATGTCTGGATCACGATGTGGCTCTGGACAACTTGGAAAGTTCTAGGCTGGTCGGCCATCTTGTATATTGCAGCTATTATGGGAATTGATGATTCGTTATATGAAGCGGCCCGTGTAGATGGGGCGACACGAATGCAGATTATACGCCATATCATATTGCCAAGCCTGATACCTACCTACTTTGTACTGCTGTTGTTGCAAATTGCAAGCTTCTTGAACAATGGACTAGAACAATATTTTGTATTTCAGAATGCATTTAACAAGGATTATATACAGGTACTGGATCTCTATGTATATAACCTTGCTATGGGTGGCGGCAGTTATTCCGTTTCTGTTGCAATCAGCATGCTAAAGAGCTTGATTAGTGTAGTACTTCTCTTCTCTGTTAATGGTCTATCTAAATTACTGAGAGGAGAGAGCATTGTATGATGAAGGTCCAGCTCACTCTCACTGATAAGTTGATTTCAGTTCTGATTTATACCCTATTTATCTTATTTTCTCTAGTCTGTGTCTTCCCTTTCTATTCCATCATCATTAATACGATAAGCGCCAATGACATAAGTGCTAGAGGTGATATTATATTTTTTCCGAAGCAGATTCATTTTCAAAACTACATTGATGTGTTCAAAATCCCTGGACTGGGGAATGCAGCGATGATTTCAATCGGCAGAACCTTGATTGGAACTAGCTTGACAGTAGGTGCCTCAGCCTTTTTGGGATACATGTTCTCTCAGGAAGATATGTGGAAACGGAAATTTTGGTATCGCTTTACGATTATTACGATGTATTTTAATGCCGGCATTATCCCATGGTACCTGACCATGCGATCCTTGAATCTGACCAACAATTTCTTGGCTTATATTTTTCCAACCATTGTAGCACCATTTTTCATCATTCTAGTTAAGACCTTCATTGAATCAACGCCAAAGGAATTGCAGCATGCGGCAAGCATCGATGGTGCTGGGGTCATGACGATTTTCCTTCAGGTTATCTTGCCGATTAGTAGGCCTATCTTAGCTACAGTGGCGATATTCGCAGCGGTGGATCAGTGGAACGCCTTTCAGGATACGTTATTACTGGTCACTGACAACAGGTTATATAGTTTGCAGTTCATTCTCTACAACTATATTAATCAGGCGAGTTCACTATCAACGATGGTGAATCTGCAGAACTCAGGTTCACTAACGATGGCGACACTGGCGACAAAGCAAACGTCGACCTCGATCCGCATGACAGTGACAATGATCGTTGTTGCGCCGATTCTACTAGTGTATCCGTTTTTCCAAAGGTTCTTTGTAAAAGGAATTATGATCGGTGCAGTGAAAGGCTAACTAGCACCATTATAATATATTCATTTATTAAGGGGGTACTTATGAATAAACCTATTAAGGCAATTAAAAAAACTTCAGCAGTATTGTTTACATTAATGTTGACGATTTCAGTCGTTCTATCAGGTTGTACAGGTGCAACTAACAAGCAAGTGAATTCTAGCTTAACAAATGCTGGTACTAACCAAGATCCACTTACGATTACTGTCTTTAGCAACGCTGCAAATTATCAAGGAGAACAGACAGGTTGGTATGGCAAGCTTCTTACAGACAAGTTCAATATTACACTGAATATTTTATCTCCGCAGGTTGCTGGTGACCAGCTATACAAGACTAGAACTGCGGCTGGAGATTTGGGAGACTTGCTGGTCATCGATAACAGCCAATTTGAGGAATTAATACCTGCTGGTCTTATAATGGATATTACCGATATGGTGCAAGATACGAAATATCTATCCACCTATGTAAATGATCACTTTAAGCCGTTTAATGACGCATTTGCTGAGGTGAATCCAGATAAAAAAATTTATGGCATGCCGACATTTGTTGCTGGTACCTCTCCTACTACTTTCTCAGAGGATCTCCCCTATTCAAGCCCTATTTTGCCATGGGATTATTACAAGGGAGTGGGATCTCCAGAGCTGAAAAATTTGGATGATCTATTGAACGTACTAAAAGAGATGCAAGAGCAATACCCACAGACACCAGATGGAAAGTCGATTGTTCCAATTACCCTATGGAAGGATTGGGATGGCGGCGGCATGGAAAATGTACGGTGGATAAGCAACTGGTACGGGTATGAACAGCCGGATGGTACTTCTACAATCCAGTTGAATGCTAAAGGCGATATCGTACCGCTCACCGACGACAACAGTATGTACAAGAAAATTTTGCAATTCTTGTTTAATGCTAATCAAATGGGGCTAGTTGATCCTGACTCTGCTTCGCAGGATTGGAATAAGGTAGCTGAGAAGCTCACCAACAAACAGGTTCTACTCTTATGGTATACATGGCAAAGAGGCTTCTATAACAGTATCGAACGAGGTAAGAACGGTGATGGGAATGTTGCAGTTCCGATTGCTGACACTCGAATCATACAGACTAGTGATGCTTATTATGGTAACGGAAGAGTATTTGCTATTGGTTCAAAGGCAAAGGATCCCGCTAGAATAATAGAATTCCTGGATTGGTATGTTTCACCTGAAGGTCTTCGTCATTACACGAATGGATTTGAAGGCTTCAATTATGAGAAGTCCGCAGACGGCAAGTTTAAGCTGACCGAAGTAGGGCAAACTGCCTTCCAGCAAAACACCCCAGTTCCGGATGAATATGGAGGCGGCGGATACCAGGACGGGCAAAGCAAGATCAATAGTATGATTATGAGCGATTTTGTCATCGATCCAGATTCAGGAGAATTCTATAATTCCAATTACTGGAGCACTACGATTGAGGCGAATAAGACTACACTCACAAATGAGTGGCAGAATGCCTATGGCGCTAAGGATGCAACAGAATATTATCTTAAGCACGATATGATCGATATTGTACCGAATATCAACACAAGCTTAGGAAACGATTCATCTGACATCAAGAACAAACGAAGTCAAATATCGGATTACGTTAAGAACACTTCCTGGAAGCTGGTATTTGCAAAGAATCAAGCAGATTTTGATGAGTTATGGGCTAAGATGCAAAGCGATGTAGTTGGCCTCGGCTGGAATGATGTCGTTGAGTCAGATTCTATAAAAGCACAGAAAATTGTTCAATTGCGTGCAGATGCATTAGCTAGTAATTAAATATTACATTTTATAAGTTCTGAACAATGAGGGATATTATGTTTAAGTATATATCCCTCATTGTAACAATTATCTGATAAGCACCAAATCGACAAACAGAAGGGAGAAATGTAAGATGCTAAGAGTTGTACAGGTTGAAAATGGGACGATTAAAGGGCTGCCAGCAGCCGACCCACGGATTACAAGCTTCAAGGGAATACCTTTTGCGGCACCACCCATAGGAGAATATCGTTGGCGTGCTCCACAGCCTGCAAACAACTGGGAGGGTGTGCTTAAAGCTTACGAATTCGCACCTATTTCCATGCAGGTGAAACAAGAGATTAACGACAACAACATTTATACTCGGGAGTGGGCCGTAGAGCCCGATATCGCAATGGATGAGGATTGTCTCTACCTAAATATATGGACACCAGCCAAGATTGTTGATGAGCAATTGCCGGTATTTGTATGGTATTTTGGCGGCGGCTTGCAGGTTGGGCATACGGCCGAAATGGAGTTCGACGGCGAACGTATTGCTCGACGCGGCATTGTGGTCGTTACGATCAACTATCGTCTCAATGTCTTCGGATTTATGTGTCATCCTGAGATTACTGCTGAAACTCCTGAAGCGCCTGCTAATTTCGGACATCTTGATCAACAGGCGGCTACTAGATGGGTTAAGAAAAATATTGCTTCCTTCGGGGGTGACCCGAACAATATCACCATCGGCGGACAATCTGCTGGCGGCGGAAGCGTGTTGAGTCAGCTCACTTCACCTCAGAATGAAGGGTTGTTCCAGAAGGCTATTATCCAAAGCGGGATTCACACACAGCTTTACCCATCAGGGAGCATGCACAGATTTCATAGTATATTGGAGGATGCTGAACAGGAAGGCGTGAAGTTTCTGGAATATCTCGGCGTTTCCTCGCTTTTGGAGGCCAGACAGCTTGATGCAAGCTATCTACGCGACAAGGCGGTGGAATACCGAGGCTTTTGGGCAACTGTTCGTGATCAAGCATTCAATGTAGGGCATCCATTTGAATTGTTCCTTCAAAATAAACGCTGTATGGTTCCGGTCATGCTGGGTCATACCTCCTCTGAATTTTTCAGTACCCCGAATGTAGACACGCTTGATGCTTTCAATGAGATGGCAGTGGAATTGTTCGGTAGTGATGCAGATGAGTTTTTGGCGTTATGCGGTGCTCAAGTGGGAAACCTTGAGGAAATGAAGATAAAGGCTTCAGTCAGCAGTATTGAATATGCAATACGCATTGCAGCACAAGCGAATGCCGATACGAACGCTAACACTCCTCTCTACTATTATAATTTCGATGCAGAGATTCCAGGCTGGGATAATCCTGGCACCTTTCATTCGGTAGATTTATGGTTCTTCTTTGAAACGCTCGCCAAATGTTGGAGGCCGTTTGTCGGCAAGCATTACGATTTGGCCAGCCAAATGTGTAATTACTGGTCAAATTTCATTCGCTCAGGAGATCCGAACGGATTACATTCTACAGGAGAACCGCTACCTCGATGGGATGCTTATTCGTCCGAAGCTCCATATGGTATGTTGTTCGCAGATGACTCTGAATTTTCTAGAGAGCAATCGAGTGAGCTGATGAAGTTTTTAGTGCAACAATATTTTACAAAGTGAATTAGGTTGGTTACGCAACTAGAATGAAAGGTGGAATTAATACCTTTCTTAGCTAAATTGAAGCATCAACCTTCAATTTGATTTGATATTGTCTTGGGGTACTTCCTGTAATCTGTTTAAATTGCCTGTGGAAGTGCTCAACATTTTGATAGCCGCATTTAGAAGCAATTTCTGCAATGCCTTGGGTACTATGAAGCAAATACTCTTTTGCCAATCGAATACGGTAGCAGATAACGTCATCTATACAGGATACCCCAAAGGTTTTTTTGTAGATAATCTGAAGATAGCCTGGACTAATGTGAAGATAGTCTGCCATCTTCGAAACTGTCCAATAATCGGTTGGATTATTGTGAATGGCGGTGCGAAGCCGCAATAGATTATAGTACTGGGGGGTGATTTCACCTTCTAAATTGGACTCCATTAGCTTATTGAATAGCGTGCGGAGCAACCCGTCGATGGATAAAGTTTTGTAAGCCCGATTGTAATGATGTTCGATAACTAGCAGTTCCATTAGCTTGTGACAATAATCAGGATCGCTTAAGGATAGAGGAAACCCATGGGGTAGAGGTGATTCCGTAATGTAGGGTTCATTCGACTCGAACCGAAGCCAATCATTGGTAAAAGAATCTATGCAAGCTCGATAATAGACCTTCTGCTGTGGGCGGTATAGGATGGCGCTGTGAGCGGGATATTCTTTGAGTTCTCCATTGACCCAGAAGTGTGCTGGAGTCTTGGTGATGACGAGGAGCCAGTGAGAGCCCACGGGAACATCGATTTCAAAATTACTTGCGTGCGAAATATTGCATTCTGCGAAGTGAATATGTGTCATCAATGCCACCTCCTACAATAATGATGATATTATACCAAATAGCACGGTCGAGAACTCGATCTTGCAAGCAACTGGCATCTAAGCAAAATAATATGAACAAAGAGACGTCAAAACTCTACCATTCAGAGTAATGACGTCTCTTTCTCAAATCCATTCATTATTACATACTAGGAGCATCCAACGCCTCTTGAGGTACATTAATTTCCCCAACCTCATTGTACTTGCCGATCGTGCTAGTTATGTCCATATCTAATGTAAACTTCATACCTTCTTGCTCCATTTCCGCCTGCATTATAACATCGGATCTCGTAGGTAAGAACGTTTCTTTATTCATTGCTGACAACACTTTAATACTTTTAATGTTCATAGCATCTATCATAGCTGCCACTTCTTCGCTATTACCGCCACCTTGACCCATCAATGATTTGGCAAGATCTTTTACGCTGTCCCCGGACAATTCTGCGGTCATAATATAATCGCTGCCCTCTTCAGTAATCTTTGTGTCCTGAGCGATCGATTTAAAGTTTTCCAATTGCTTTTCTGGCTTCACAGAATCCTCTAAGCTCGCGATCATTTCTGCCAAAGCTGCATCTGGTTGCTTATACCAAGTTCCATCAACTTGAGTGAAAATGCCTTCTTCTGTAACATATTGTGTCATCAGTTGATTACCTTCTGGCATTTCCATAACAATTTCCTGAACCATTTTCAAAGGATCTTTAATAAAATCTGATTTAATCGTCATATCAACTTTTTGTTCTGTTGTATCGTCGCCTTGACTAATTATAATATTTTGTTTCATTTTCATGTCCATGGAGAAGCTTTGCAGGTCGGCACTTGCAACCGTTGATTTCTCAATCAGTTCCTCAACAGTCGGAACTGCTTCTTTTTCTTTATTTCCAGAACCTTGAGATTGTTCTATACTATTACCCTGTTTATTTCCATTACTACCAGTATTATCTGCTCCACACGCAGTCAATCCTAAAACCAACATTGCTGACACTACGAAAATCGCTATTTTATTCAATTATTTTCCTCCTACAAACTTTTTGTTGCTACCTGACATAACTTCTATGATACAAAAAGTTACCTCGAAAGCATAAACTAAGAAATTTATCTCCTTAAAAGGATACCTAATAATCAGGGGGGAGCAACAGGGTATAACGACCTAAATAGATACTATAAAACACCTGTTTATACAATTGTTCAGTAGGCATTTACAACTATTTCCAAGTGTATGCGCTTCCTTTTTATATGTATATGAAATAAGAGTCACTCTAAGCTATTGATCAGCTTTTGAGTTACCCTTATAATTATTGAACGCTTTTTATTAATTTTCGTATAGCGCCCTACTGGGCAGTAGCAGATGGAGAGTAATTACGAGACATACCATTCACTCGCCATCTTCAATATTTCATCTATTCGATGTATGCAGCAATGACCTTCATCTTTATATTGGATTAATTGTTTTTTCATAGGAAGTTTATCGTATAACTCATACATATTATCATCCTTGACGAGATGATCCTGCTCACCGTGAACTAACAGTATCGAACCTTTATCGTCAAAGCTCTCTATGTCCGCTAATAGACTCTCTTGATCACCTTCAATAATATATGAAAGACGTTCTTTAAGATAGTCAGGTAATTTGAATTTGTGTCCTACGATAACAATAGGACTTAGAACTGCTGTTTTACCTATCTTAGGGTGGCTACTGCCTTGAATCGCCCAATTCCCCCCTAGACTTTTACCAAATAATACGAGCGGAAGCTCCGGATATTGCGATGCCGCGAAATCGATGACTTGATTCACAAAGATATCCCAGTTCAGATGGGTCGCTTTATATCCATTCATAGCATACGTCTCGCCTTGCCCCGGTCCATCGAAGCTGATCGAAACAAAACCCATTTTTGAAAAATGATCCTCATACTGGGTTAACTCTTCCTTCGAGGCATCGATCGGATTGAAAATAATAACACAGCCCTTAGCATTTGCAGGGACACGTATTCTACCATAACATTCCTTACCTTCGATCTGTATAACCATATTGATGATTTGATCTGCTACAAGCTTATCTGCTTGCCCATGCATTTCCGTGCATCGCTTATACCATTGTCGCTTCTCCGTGCCACTCTCAGGCAGCATCCACTGGATAAGACTGTAGTGTATGCCCGCCATTCGATAATAACGCTTTGCTTCGTCCGCTGAATGCTGACCAAGTGCGCTAAGCGCATGCTGCTCGCAAATTTCTGCTTGCCGCTGCACAATTTGAATCCACTCTTCCAAACGATATACCCGCTGGCACAGTTCTTCCACCGTCGCTTTTGGAATACCATTAATAATCCATCTATCCCAAAATCCTCGATACAGGAAACCCATCATCATTGTTTTTTCTATCGTACTACCATTAAAAAACAAGTATAGAACCCCCCGCTCTTAGATCATTTACAAACTAATGTTTCTGGACTCCTGTAATTCTCAATAGCTTTGAAGTTATTTGATGCACAGGAATTATATAATCTACACAGCCTAGCTCGACGGCTGATTTGGGCATACCATATACAATACAGGATTCTTTGGATTCCGCGATTGTTGAATAGGCGCCTGATTTTTTGGCCGCATGCATCCCATCCGCACCATCGCTCCCCATTCCTGTCATAAGAATAAAATGCCGCTTCGGAATCTTTAGCTCCGCAACAGAATGAAACAACACATCAACCGAAGGACGGTGGCCACTAACAAGCGGTCCTTTGTTAAGCCTAATTCTATATTCCCTAGCAGATTGCACAACTGTCATATGAGAATCACCTGGAGCAATATAAACGGTTCCGCCAACTAGCAGCTGATTATCCTCCGCCTCTACCACATGAACATTAGATATGCGATTTAATCGATCAGCTAATGACTTAGTGAACTTGGGCGGCATATGCTGCACGACTAGAAGCGGATATGGGAAATTTGCAGGCAAAGCAGTAATAACCGTTTCAAGCGCCCTTGGCCCTCCCGTAGATGTCCCTAATGCTACAATCTGATCAAATTGCTTGGGCAGACCATTCAGCGCATCAATCTTTGGCACTAAGGCTCCTCTTGCAGTCATCCTTTTGCTAGCAAGTACTTGTCTGATCGGCACTTGAGCAGCCTGTTTAATTTTGGAGATTAGCTCTTCCTTCACCTTGATTAAATCAAGCGAAAGCGGACCTGATGGCTTCGAGATAAAGTCTACGGCTCCATTTTGCAGTGCTGTAATCGTTGCGCTTGCTCCATCTTGAGTAAGCGAGCTCAGCATCAGTACCGGTGTCGGCTGTTGATCCATAATGATCGTTAAAGCCTGGAGTCCAGTCATTTCAGGCATCTCAATATCCATCGTCACAACATCTGGCCGAAGCTCCTTAACAAGCTGAACACCCTCTTTTCCATTGCGGGCTGTGCCCACCACTTCCAATGCCGGATCTTCTTCAATTAATCGTGAAATCAACTTACGCATAAATACTGAATCATCCACAACGAGCACCTTTATTTTAATCACTACATCTCTTCCTTTATCGTTGATTAATAATCCCCGACACCTCAAGAATTAAAGCGACTTTACCATCGCCTAATATAGTCGAGCCGGCGATACCTCCCACCTTGCCTATATAGGAGCCTAGTGACTTAATAACAATTTCTTGATTGCCGATCAGTTCATCAACAGCCAGCGCCATTCTTTTCTCGGCAGAACCGACAATAACTAACTGAATATGGCCCTTTCTCTGCTCCGCTCGCGGCATATTGAAACGATCATGCAGCCACACAATCGGAATGATCTGATTACGTAATAAAATAACCGGTTGTCCGCGCACCATCGTTATGTCATCATGCGATATTCTAACAATCTCAGCAATATTGCCCATCGGAATGATAAAGGTCTGATCATTCAGCTTAACAAGCAGTCCAATAATAATGGCTAGCGTTAATGGCAGCTTGATCTTGAAGCGTGTTCCTTCTCCGAGCTTTGTCTCAATATCAATCAAGCCGTTCAGTTTCTGAATATGACTTCTAACAATGTCCATTCCTACACCGCGCCCAGAAACATCACTGACACTGCTGGCGGTAGAGAAACCTGGTCTAAAAATCAGTTCAATCGCTTCTCGATCACTTAGCGCCTCCGCTTCTTCGACAGTAATAATCCCTTTTCTCAATGCGGACTGCTTCATTTTCTCAGGATCGATACCTGCGCCGTCATCTTCTACATAGATCACGACTAAATTATCCTCATGTGCGGCTCTAATCTGCAGGCTCCCCTTGCGTGCTTTTCCTGACAGCACCCTCTGCTGGGGCATTTCTATCCCATGATCAACAGCATTCCGAATTAAATGAATAAGCGGATCAGCAATTTCCTCAATAATCGTCCGATCTAGTTCCGTATCTTTGCCTCCGATTGTCAGTTCAATATCCTTACCCAAATCACGAGTTAGATCACGTATCATACGTGGAAAACGATTAAACAATTGCTCAATCGGCAGCATCCTTGCCTTCATTACGCTATCCTGCAAATCAGCAATAATGCGGGATAGATGATCAGACACCTGACTAAGTCCTTCTACCGATTCATCCACATTTTTGCTTCTTAGCATCCGCTCCACCTGATCGATGCGCGTATGGTCAATGACAAGCTCGCCGACCAAATTCATTAGATGGTCCAGCCGATCGACGCTTACTCGAATGGTCGGCGACTTAGATGAGCTCATATTCGTTTGCGTTGCGGCCGCAGATCCTTCGTTTCCTTGTCTGCTCGCATTGCTAGCGTTAACATGATCCTCAGCAATATTAGCTTCATCTGGCAACAAAATCGTATGCACGTAATCTACTTCGGTCAGTCTAGCTGTGAGCTCCTGTAGCTCCTCGCTGTTCTGTGTGCCCGCATATAGAAATTGGAATTCAACTTGAGCATCATCAACTTGCTCCTCAAGTCCTTCAATATTAGGCGAAGTATAATAAACCTCGCCCCAGCTGCTCAGATTGGAATGGATCACATAAACGCGTGCTCCTTTAATAACACAATTAGGAGACAGCTTAACACGAATCCAGTGTACAAGTAGCCCATCATCCTGAGCTTCCTGTACTTTCAGCCTTTGCTGCAGGCTCAATTCAGGTAGGCTAGAGAAGCTAACTTCCTGCGATAATGCCACTGGCTCAATTGGAGCAGCTACAAAAGCCCGCAAATTTTGTACACATTGGGAAATATCTGTCTCCGAGTCATCATTGCGCAATATATCATCTTTGAGCTCCTTCAGACAGTCCAGCGATTGAAAAAGAAGGTCAATTAAGGGCGCTGTCACAGCCAATACATTACACCTAACCTGATCAAGCAAATGCTCCATCTCATGGGTTAATTGCTTCATATCCTCATAACCCATTGCAGCGGATGATCCTTTTAACGTATGCGCTGCCCGAAACAAGCTTTGCACGACCTGCTCCGTTTCACCATCTTGCTCTAGCTGCATAATAACCTCATCCATCACCTGCAGCTGTTCCTCGAGCTCCTCTAGAAAGACCTCTTTATATTCTGATAACATCGGTCAATCACTCCCGTTCATGAAGTAACACTTCATTCAGCTTTAAGACAGCTACAAGACCATCGTTCGTCAAACCGATGCCGACGAAATAATTTCCGTCGATACCGCCAACTCGCTCTGGAGGTGGCTGAATATCCGTGAACGTTGTCACTTTATTGACCCGATCAACAATAATTCCTACAGTATCCTCCTGATGATGTACCACGATCACACGAGTCGTTCTCGAATAATCCATGACTTCCAGTCCAAAAAATTTCCGAAGACTAATGACAGGTACAATTTTCCCTCTGAGATTGATGACTCCTTCTACATAATGCTTCACGTTAGGAATTTGCGTAATATCCTGCATCTTAATAATTTCATGAATATCCTGTATTGAAATACCGTATTGCTCTTTTTCAATAGCAAACTCGATATATTGCTCCTGACCTATAGTCTGCATAGTCGTCCTAATCCCCCTTACTTATTTATTCACTTTAAAAATAGAGATCGAATCAGTCAAGTCTTCAGCAAGCTGAGCCAATGAGTATGAGGTCGCTGCCGTTTCCTCTGCTGCTGCCGCAGCTTCTTCACTAGCAGCCGAAATACTTTCTATCGATCGCATAACCTCTTCCGCCTGCGCTGCTTGCTCTTCGCTCGCCGCTGCAATCTCATTAACCTTCTGCTCGGTATCACTAATCATCGCCATAATTTCCTTGAAGGCTTGGCCTGTCTCCTGGGATTGACTAACGCCGCTTGCTACTGCCAATACACTATTATGCGTGTTTGTTTGCATACCCTTTATAATTTTTGTAATCTCCGTGGCAGCTTTTCCGCTTCGTTCCGCTAGCTTGCGCACTTCATCAGCGACGACAGCAAAGCCTCTTCCTTGTTCTCCAGCACGCGCTGCTTCAATCGCGGCATTCAAAGCAAGTAAATTCGTTTGCTCCGAAATATCATTAATGACTTCAATAATTTCGCCAATTTTAACGGAATCCTCTTCTAGCCGCTCCATCTGTGAACTGACCTGCTCCATGCTGTCGACAGAGTGACTGACCTGCTCGCCGCCTGCATGGGCAATTAACGTTGTACTGGCTGCTAATCCCGCCGCATCCTCTGCGCTTCTTGCAACCGAATGAATCGCAAGCGTCAGCTCACTGAACTGTTCTTGTATAATTTGTGTTGCTTCAGCCTCCACAGCGCTACCTTTCGCAATTTCTTCCGTCGTTGCTGAAATTTGTTCAGATGCTGATGCTACATTTTGCGAGCTGCCAGATACTCCTCCGATCAGTTCACGCAAATTATGGATCATATGGTTGACTGATTCCGCTAATTGCCCGATTTCATCCTGAGAACGAATCGTTACTTCCTCAGTCAAATCACCTTCCGCCATTTTCCCCGTCGCATGCATTAAGTGTTTCAGTGGCAGCGTGATTGAACGGATAATACCGTAAATAATAGCGGCGCCGAGTAAAAGTGCGATCATAATAACATTAAGTGTTGTATACATAATACTGCGGGTCGCTTGGCTAATTTCTGCCAGTTCAATACTGCCGACTATTTTCCAGCCCGTCAATTCATTTGTCATAAATACCGCTCTTTTTTTCGCGCCTTCAAACGTATAATTGACAACACCAGCGTCCGACTTATAAAATTCAGCGACAAACTCATCCGTTGCTTTTGTTCCCGGCTCTCTTGTTGGATGAATCAGAAAGTTCTGCTCTTGGTCAAAAATAGTTACATAGCCAGCCGTGCCAATCTTCATCTGACTGATGAGCTCACCTAACTCCTTAAGACTAATATTGGCTGCTATAACTCCAGATTTATCGCTTACTGCCTTTGAAGAAACAACTACAATTTCATTCGCAGCAACCGATACAGATGGCTTGTTAATGATCGCCTTCGTTGTATCAGCCATCGCTTTGGTGTACCAATCTCTTACCCGCGGATCATAACCTTTCTCCATTTGCTGATTCGGAGAACGAAGCATAAGTCCGTCCTCCGTTCCTAGATAGACAGATATGAAACCTGGATGGAGAGCCATATATTGATCTAATATTTTACGAATTTGTGGACTTTTCTGACCTTCAACCATTTCTGAATGAATCCGGTCAGCAAGATAATCCATATCTGATGCAGCTGAAGTAACTAGATCTGTAATCTGATTATTCGATATTTGAATCCCTTGCAGCGCATTCGATATAATTTGGTCAGTTACCTCGTCCGCGGCCTTCTGATAGGAAAACCAACCGATAGCCGCACAAGGCAGTACTAGGATAGCCATAAAGGCTATAATCAATCGCGCTTTAATCGTTATCCCTGACTTTTTTCTGATCATACGAACAATCCTCCTTCTATTCCTCTTCTTGCAATTTAATTACTTAATTCGGAAAATAGATACGGAGTTATTCAATTCCTCAGCAAGATGAGCCAAAGATTGTGCTGTCGATGCTGTTTTCTCGCTGCTTGCTGCCGATTCCTCAGTAGCCGCAGAAATACTATCGATGGATTGCAGAACCTCTACCGATTGAGCCGCTTGTTCCTCACTCGCTGCAGCAATCTCCATGACTTTCTCTGCCGTCTCATTGACAACTCTCATAATTTGCTCCAGCGCTTCACCCGTTTTCTGTGATGAGGCAACCCCTTCTTCTACCGCATTTACGCTTTCATGTGTATTATTTTGCATCCCTTTAATAATCGTCGTAATTTGCTTTGTTGCTTCACTACTTCGCTCAGCAAGTTTTCTTACTTCATCCGCAACAACCGCAAATCCGCGACCTTGATCTCCGGCGCGAGCTGCCTCAATTGCCGCATTGAGCGCGAGAAGATTAGTCTGTTCCGCAATCTCATCGATAACATCAATGATCTCTCCAATTTTTTGTGAATCCTCTTCCAAGTGAGACATCTGATCACTAACTCTAGTCATTCCTTGAATAGAACTGTCAACGACTCTACCACCGTCTTCTGCAATACGCATCGCTGTATCCGAAAGTTCAGATGCCTGCTCCGCCCCTTGCGCTACCGAATTAATAGCTACTGACAACTCTCGGAACAACTCGCTCATCGTATGAGATGCGTTAGCTTGGCTCATGCTGCCGCTAGCAACCTCTTCCGTACTTGCCGAAATTTGCTGCGCTGCCGCTGAGACGCTTTCCGCAGATACAAGAATCCCACCTATCGTCTTTCTTAATGTCAAAATCATATTATTGACTGAACTCGCCAGTACACCAGTCTCATCTTTGGTATCAATATCCGATGTTTCACTTAAATCTCCGTCTGCTACTTTACCTACCAGCTCTACCACACGACGTAATGGTCTTACTATAATTTGTGAGATCAAAACTCCAAACCCGATACTAGCAATTGATGCAATGATCACAATTAAAATTGTAACGTTGCGCGTCGATTGATAGAGCTCGGACGCACCCGTGTTTGCCTCATCAGCTTGCTTCTGGTTGATTACAATCAAAGCGCCCATCACGTCAATTACTTTTTCAGTAGCATCCTGCAATCCATCTGTAAGCAAATGATTCGTGTATTCAGCCGGACTGATATCGGTATCATTCAATGTAATCGCTGTATCTAAGCCTGCCCGATAGTTCAGCCATAGCGCCTCATAGTCTTTAAGTACTTCTCTTTCCTCTGTATGCAGTTCTGTCTTGCCGTATTTCACAAGCAGTTCTTCGACTTTTTGAAGGTTACTATTTATCATTTCTTTGAATTCGTTCTTATTTGCTGCTGTTTTTGCTGTTGTGTTAATATCACGAATATAGACTCTATTTTCGATAAGATATTGGTGTGCAGCGTTTAAATCCGCAATCGGTGTTAAGCGATTTTCATACATATCCTCGATTGTTTTATTCATTTTACCTAAATTACCGATACCGTAAATTCCCACCACACATAAAATAATAGCAATAATTACAAATGCAGAAACTAATTTCACAGCCATTTTCAGATTATAGATCCATTTCATGTTCCGACACCTCATCTTTAATATTTTTAATTGTTAAGCACTATACCAATCATAAGCTGCTCGTTCTTTTTGGTAACCGAAAAAATATGGCGTGATCACGCAAATAATTATGCGCTGTCTCGCAAACAGCATAATTATTAGCTAAAGCAGCTAGATTAGTCCTCTGTAGCACGCAAAAACTCCCGCTCACATTATTATGAGCGGGAGTTTTTAGCGAAGCTAATCCTTCATTCCAATTCAACTAAGCATCGAAGTCGGAATCCTTCAATATACCTAGCTGCTTAGCCTTTAGAACTGCTTCCATTCTTGATTTCACATTAAGCTTCTGAAATAACGTTGTTAAGCTGTATTCCAATGATCGTTGGCCCATCAGTACAATCTCAGCAATTTCTCTGTTACTCTTGCCTTTGGAGATTTGCTTCAATATTTCACATTCATTGCTACTAATTTGAGTTGCTGCCTGTTCTTCAGCAGCCGCTGTTTCGCTCAGCATCGTTCTTCTCAGCTGTTTAACCAAGGCGAATGGAAGTATAACTTCCCCTCTCAAGGCACAGCGAACGGAGGTAACCAACTGTTCTCTAGTCGTTGTTTTAGAGATAAATCCAAAAATACCCGTTTCGACCATCAAATTAAAATGATTATTGAATTCAAAGCCTGTATAAATGAGTATAATAGCTTCCTCATTCATTCGCAGCACCTGCTCGGCTAGATCAATCCCATTAACATCTGCAATATGAAGGTCGAATAGCATAACATGAAAAGACTGTGTGGCTACCATTTCTAGCACTTCCTCAGCGGAATTCGCTAAGGAAACCTTCATATCTCCTTCATGCTCGAGAATCATTTTGGTACCTTCCATAACAGAAGGATGATCATCAACCAGCAAAATATGAATCACAATACCTGCCCCTTATCTATTTTTGATCAACCTCTTTTTAGTACGAACCACTACTGTGCGGGTATAGATATATAAACAGCCAAGCCTTCGTCGGCGGACGAACGAAATTGAATCGTTCCTTCCATGCTGCGAACCCGTTCCCTCATACCATGCATACCCATGCTATCAAGTGAATTCCCATTTTGGGTAAGATCCATGCCGACTCCATTATCCTCATACACTAGGCTAATTTTCTCATCCGAGCTGGATATAACAATGCGAACCTCCGTAGCCGAGGAATGCTTGGAAGCATTGGCCAGTAGCTCTTGTACGAGACGATATAAGTTAATTAGGATATCGTCTGTCAGCTTATATTGGAAGTACTCAGCATCCAAATGGATACGATAGTCTGAACGCAATTGTGTAAACGCAAATAACGCTTCCAGAGAAGAGATAAGTCCATCCTTTATGAGCATAGGCGGCCTGAGCTCATTGCATGTAATGCGCAATTGATAGACGACATCGAGTAGCCCTTCCGAAATTAAGCTAAGCTGACCTTTAATGTCCTCATTTAGCGATTTATCAGTTATAAGCAGATCGAGCTTGCGATACCAAATAATTTGCTCCTGAAGCGCTGAATCATGTAAATCCTGCGCAAGACGCTTTCGCTCATTTTCGGACAATTGAAACATAAAGCGCAGAAGCCATGTTGGAGCAACCTGCTTCGAGACTGCCTGCTCTAACTGTTGCGTTAAATCCTCGATTAATAGAAAATTATCGTATAGCACGCTAACATAGCGAGTAAGCGTTTCAAGCCACACTTTTTTAGATGTTATCATTAATGTTATCGGCTTTTCATGTATATAAAGTAAGCAGCTTTTACCTTTAATTTCACCTATTTTAATAGAGTAGCCTTTGTCAGTTTCAATAATTTCGCATAGCTTATCCCCGCAATGTTCTACGTCTATTAAGTCAACATTGGAAACGCCCAATACAGATCTTACTTCTTGCAGTAGCCGCTGCTTCATCTGACTAATTTTCATAACTCCGAAGAGATCATGGGAGAACTGATCCAGGCTCGTTTGTAATTGGAAATACCGTTCTTCGCTTTCACGAATGATTCGCTCCGCACGTTGCCGATCCTCTTCTGCCTTTTTCCAGTCTCTAATATCACGGAACAATGTAATCCCAGCAATTTCCCCTTTATAAGGCACGCTGCTAGCGATCACTTCCACATCAATTTCAGTACCATCTGAACGTATAATCTTTTGTTCAACATGAGAGGAAACAGCGGAGCGCTGCTTGTAAATTTCCTCCAATCGTTCGGTTACCGGCACCCCATATTCGGGAGGAATCGTATCGAATATCGTTTTTCCGATCAATTCGCTCGGACTTGATACACCGAATAGCTGCAGCCCCGCCATATTTACATCAATAAATTTATAGTCTTTATGTAGTACGATAGCCTCGGGCGATAATTCAATAAGCTGCCTGCTCAGCTCCTCACTCTCTAATAAATCCCGCTCAATCTTCTTCTTTTCCGTAATATCCTGAAGCATAAGCTGAATAGAGGAAGATTGAGAATCATAAATAGATAGCATAGATGCTGTAATAACCTGCCCATCAGCACGATTAAATTGATATTCAGCAGGGATGGAATAGCCGTTCAACGCCGTATGCTCCATTGCCGCACTCGCGTACTCACGATATTCTGGAAGAATCATATCAATAATATTCAGCGCGGATGTCTCTCTATTAAACTCTAATCCTAGCATACTCTCTCCAGCTGGATTGATATACGTAATTTCACTATCTTTATACACAGCAATTGCGATCGGAGACAGCTCCACCAACCGACGATACCGTTCCTCACTTTCTTGCAGAGCCCTCTCCATCTTCAATCGTTCAGTAATATCTACTAATATAATGAGCGTCAGCTCTGTTTCGTCATCATAAATGCCAATAGCTTCCGTCTCAATTACACAATCATCGATGCGAATGATTTTATACCCTTCTACTTCTATATTACTATTGTTTATTAATTTCTGACTCTTATTTTTTACAGTTTCTAGATAATCCGAGTGAATAAAATCGTATATCGACTTTCCAATTAACTGCTCCATACTCTCAGCTCCCAGCAGATTCAAGCCCTCGGGATTGCTGTAGACGATTTTCCCCTTATAAGCTGAAATCATCGGCTGCGGCGACAGTTCAATCAGTCTGCGGTAGCGTTCCTCGCTTGCCCCAAGCTCCTTTACTATCTTTTTATGTTCTGTGACATTTTTAGCAATAACAAAAACGCCCTCAATACGATTATTTACAAAAATCGGGATATTTTTCATCTCCCAGCGCAATTGTTGTCCATTCTCACTGCTGGTCGTCATATTATAATGCAAGGACTGCCCTTCAATCGCCCTCTCAAAATAATCTTTCATCCGCCCCGTTTGTTGTTTGCCTAAGACCGGAATAAACGGCTCACTATCCTGAGCCGATTCGAATCGTTTTCCTTCCATAGTTTTCACTGCTGAATTAAGAGCGATCACATTACCTAGTATATCTAATTCCCAAATTGCATCCAAATTATATTCAAACAACGAACGATAACGCTGCTCGCTTCTATGTATATTTTCTTCTAAGGTCTTCCTCGCAGTAATATCAGTTACAATACCGTCAAGCCGAGTGACAGATCGAGAGCCATCCAGATAAGGAATAACTTTGACTTGAAGCCATCTGATTCCACCATTAGCATGAATCACACGATGCTCGCTACTATAATCACTGCCGCCTAGTCCCATCGTGGCTTTTGCCTGCTCGAGAAAAGACTTGTCCTCCTCATGCGCGATGTCGAGCCAAAAACTATGCTCCTTCACTCTCTCAATCTCATATCCTGTAATAGTAGTAATTGCTTCCGATATAAAAAGCGTTTTTCCTGCAGCCATATCGTAAGACCAAACAGCGACATCAAGCGTATCCATCACCTTCTGATAGGTAGACAACTTATCTGCTATTCGCGCTTGCTCGGCTTTCTGCTCCGAAATATCCAAAACTACTCCTTCGATGCGTTGCACATCACCATCTCGCCCGCGCAGCGGTATCGCAATACTTTGAACCCATTTTAGCTCATTCGGAGCAATGTCTATGCGATGCTCTAAGCTACTGGTCTCGCCAGAATTCAGCTTTGCCATATGCTCATTAAACATTGGCCGATCCGGCTCATATACAACATCATATAAGAAGCTCGGTCTCGCGGTAGGCTCCAAGCTTGCACAGCCAATCCATTCCTTGAAGCTATCCGACATCAACAAGCTATTTGCTTCACTATCAATCGACCAAGTACCCGCATCCTTATTATCAGGTATATTCATAGCAAGACCGCCTTCCCTTTCATAGTCTATCCCCTTAAAATTATCAGATTATTGCGAGTAGGTCTACTATCCCTTAGAAACAAACGTATTTTAAGCCAATTACTCTTTTCAAAAAAGAATAATTATCTTTAATTTTATTTTTTAGTAAAAATGAAGGAGGACTTTCGAGCTAAATTAACACAATATATAATGGAAGACATTAGTAAAAATAAGTAATAGTATATTTTATAGAACAGCAGTTATCCTAGTTGCTGTAGAGATTATTGCCTATTCGTTTATTTTTTACACGACAAATAAGGAAATACAAAGTGATCGTGACAAACAAATACAGTCACTAACACAAATTATTGAAAAAGCAATTTATGCATCTGATATGTATTCAACAGATATTAAATAAGCAATTGGAGAGGAACTTTATTCAATCTCTCTTGGTATAGCAGATGAGTTAAAAAATAAATGCTTAGACGATATGAGCACTAGCTATATGAAAATGCTAAGCAAAAAATGGAGTGTTTCAGATATAAGTATCTTTGAAAGAAAATCAGACTACTCAGATATTGTTGCAACCCATAGTTCAAATTAGGATGAAATCGGATTAACTTCAAAATAATAGGGAAAGTGACACAGTATATTTAATCGAATTTTAGATCATAAGACTACTCATACTAGCTTTGGGAATGTTATAGGAGATAGATATTGGATAACCTTCTAACAACCGAAAAGACCTACACAGCGGATATTACATATAAAGGAGAAAAAGATGTTGGGGACACTGCCCAACGAATTATTGATGAAATGAATAAACCATTGCATGTAAATGGTTTAGATCTTATAGAACAATTTAAAGTAACAATGAGTATTGGAATTGCCATCGCCCCTTCTCACGGAGTCGATGCAGATACTATATTAATACACGCTGATGTAGCCATGTACGATGCAAAAAACAATGGAAAGAACACATACAAATTATTTAATTAATTTGTATAACTGCCATGTGAAAAACGTAGTTTTTTTCTATCTCGCTTAGCCTTGCTTGCAAACACAAAACAAGGGCTGTCCAGCATATCATGTTACAATGACATGTTATGCTGGACAGCCCCACAACTGCTTACTTATTTTGATGTGAATTCGTGTCTATTTGCGGCGTTGCCTGGAAAACCGGGAATACATGACAAATGCGGCGATTATCATCGCAAAGAAACCTAAATTGCTTGCAGGATCTTGCTCCATACCTAGTAAAATGCAAATGTTGGTGACAATGCTTTTCGTCAGTAGCGCAACCGCAATGAGTAATATCGGGCGCATCATATTGTATTTTTTCATGAATTACAGCACTCCTGCCTTCAAATGAAATCAGCCTGCCCGTTTCTTCTTCACCTGCCGCGCTACGCGCATAGTCCATGGGGGCAGCCTCAGCATGCCTTAAGGGAAACGGATTCCGCTAGTCTTCCATTTAGTATAACAGAAACTATGAGAAAAACCGTTTTTCATATAAAATAATTAATTCTACTCTACCTGGGAACAAACCGTAGGATATTGAAGAAGTTTGGTATTAGATATGGAATACTAATGGGGTATCTCAAACAGGTCAATAAGTCAGCGATTAATTTACTTCTTTAAAACTGTTGGTCAAATTCGTATATTCATCTTTATTTTCATCCCAGTTGCTCTTAAGCGTCCAAGCCATCATTTGACCATAATGTGTAGGCGTTTCGATAATAGTAACTAAATCATAATATTCTTGTAGTGAAAAATCAGTGAAATCCTCTTTGGATTCAAGTAGTGTCATGAAGTATTTTTCTTTTGAAGGAACATAGATTTGAATGTCACCATCTGGATGTAGCGAGCCTTTTGCATCTTTCCAACTATTAGAGGCACTTACTTGATACTTATCATCCTCACTCTTAAAATCTATTACCTTGTCTTCCCCACCACATGCTGCAAGGATAGTAACCATAGAAATTGCTAATACAAATAATAATAATATCTTTTTCATTGTTAGATGTTTCTCTCCCTTTGATTCATTATGAAACTTCATTCGCTGCTATTATTCGAATATTTTCGGAAAAACATTTATAATAGTCGCCAAAAATCGGCTGATCTGGATTGATCGAATCTACAATGAACCTTTTGCATCAATATCACACCTGAAATTATATTAAATCACCCGTTCGCCCCATAGAAAAAAGAACAGCCTAGTTTGCTCGGCTGCTCTTACAAATGTATTAATCTCATTCCACTCTAATCGTCAGCTAATTCAGCTTATGACCACAATTAGGGCAGAAGTTAGCACCTTCATTCTTTGTACCGCAGTTCGGACAGTAGTTATGTTTCATGCTGCCTTGAGAAGCATCTGGTTGCACTTGTGCTGATTCTGAAGCTTTCGGAGCTGAAGTCTGCTGATTGGGACTTTGGCTCTGATTCGAGTTCATATTTTTCATCATTTCATTAGCCATGTTCATTCCCATCATCATACCTGCCATATCCGATGCCGCACCGCCGCCTTGAACATTGCCCGATGCTATCCCGTCCGTCATACTAACCTGCTGATACTTCTGCAAATTACCGATCATTTCATGAGAAGCTGTCTTCGTAATCATATCTTGGATTTCTTTCGGATAATTGAAGCTCATCACTTGAAATCCAGTAATCGTCATCCCGTTATCCATCACTTCCATGTCCAGGTCCTCGCGAATACCTCTTGCGATATCAGAAGCATTTGCCTGCAGATTGAACATATCCTTCCCTTCTCTGCTAATCCATTTCATAAGTAGTTGATCCAGCACCGAAGTAATTCGAAGTTTAACATCCTCTACAAGATAGCTGTTCTTAATGCCTGCAATTTTATCAATAAGTGTCACATAGTCATTGACCTTAAAATTAAACGTACCATTGGCACGAATCGGCATGCCTCCTGGAAGCTGCGGTGTCGGGATAAGAACCGGATTTTGAGTCCCCCATTTGACGGTGAATTCCTTTGTGTTAACGAACAATACTTCCACACGCATTCCGCTATTAAAACCGAATTTGAAACCTTTCAGAGTAGATAAGAAAGGAATAATATCGGAATCAATATTATAATCCCCCTCATCCTCAAACAATCCCTCTATCTTGCCGTTATTAATAAATATCGCATCTTGACCAGAGCGAATAATGAGCTTACTCCCCTTCTTAATCTCACGATTGCTCCACTTCCAAAAAATCATATCATCTCTAAACTCTTCCCATTCCACCACATTAGAAAATTGATTTTTGAAAAATACCATATCTATAGCCCTCCTCAAACTTTTCATATACTTTCAATTTAACTTTCGGATTTGAAAAGTTACTTCGATAGCATTAACTAAAACTTTTTGTAAGTCTCCAGAATTACTTCTTTGTAAAAAAAGTAGCATCGAAAGCATAAACTTATTAATTAAAATTTCCCTCTGCTTCCACTATGTGAATGGCCGCCGCCCGTAATGCCACCTCCGCCGCCTCCACCACCACTACTTTTGTTCTTCTCGATTTTAGTTTTAATTACAGTTGTTCGAATGTAATGATCCTTGCGATCGATCATTCCTGAGGTGCTTGCATCCTCATAAGTGTTCCGATTTACCGTTACTCGACCGCCAGAGTTGTAAGCCATCATAATAACGACAATCGCTCCAATTACTGCAGCTGCCCCTAACTGGAACCAACTATTAAATAAAATATTATCTGGATTCACACCCGGCTTGAAACTCATATATCGATGTACTGTCGCTATATACTTTTCAAATCCGTCCGCATAAGCTCCATCCGATAAATAAGGCGTAATCTTATTGCGTATTTTATCCAATCTTTCATCATCCAAATATTGCTTTGCTTTATAGAAGCCAGCCAAGTATACATCCTGATTCCTCATATCCATCGTCAAAATCACGGCGTTGCCATGAGGTTTATCGTACCCTGGTCCATAATCGTCATAGAAATTATCGGTTAATTTTACGACATCTATGTTGTCGGAATTGGCAGTGGTTAAAATAATAATGTCTGTTTCTCGCTCAGCTCCCAATTCATTCGCAAGCTTATTCAGCGTATCATATTCTTCTTGACTGAGCAGCTCGGCTTCATCATAGATTAAGATTTTACCTTCCGCTGATTCCGCCATCACCGTAGTGACAGGTCCCACAAGCAGCATAACTATGAAGGACAGAAGAATAAGAACTATATGCTTCTTCATAGAAATCCTCCCCCCATCATCCATGAAATGCATTTTAATGACAATAAAGAGATGCCGAAAATTCCCGCGAACCATGCCAAAACCTTTGCCTTGCTGATCGGAGGCTTACCTACTACTTTGCCCGTCTGACCATTCATAGCAAAAGTATACTCTAATTTATTGAAGTCGTAGTGAACGACCCACACAGGAAGCAAACAGTAGTCTGCATTTGTAAATGTATTTTTAATATTTTTATTACTGAAATTAACAGTAGCATAACCTGCCACGGATGATGAAATGGAAGCTTCGATATATTGCTTAATTTTATCGTTTGCCCGAGGAAGTAGCTGACCGTCATCATAGCTGTACTTCTCTGCAATATAACCAGCGAGATATGGCGTTTTGAAATCCTTCAGCTGCTGGTAAGGAAATGGCTCCAGCCTATCCATCAACTGATCATTCATTTTCTCCGATGCATCTACGGGCACCATCTTATAATTCAAACGAAGCTTACGGTAAATATCAAAGTGCTGCGTTTCCGTATAGCGATAATTACCGCTTACATAGGTTCTTACTTTGGTTGCACGGCCTTGTGCCTCGACTAGATTATGTAGCTCATAGAGCCAGAAAGGCACATACAATCCGGTAATTCCTTTAATACGATCCGCTGTAACAAATCCTTTAGGCGTGAGCAAACCCCTTTTGCACCACTTCTGAAAAGCCTTCATTGCTTCCTCTTTGCTAATTGCGAACGGAATGACCATTGCAGGCGCCAGCTTCCCTGTTAGCCTATCACCCAAAACAACAGCGGAGCTGCAAAAGCTGCATACGGTAGCAGCCGTTTCTGATTCAGTCATAATAACTGCGCCACAGCTATTACAATGATACTCGTTAGCTTCATTCTCAGAAAATACTTGCTTTTTAAGAGGATCAGGAATTTGCTCAATATCTTCTTTTCTTCCGCAGCTGCTACAAGACAACGATCCAGTTGCGCTATCAAAGGTCATCCCACTGCCACAGCTTGGGCATTTATAATCAACTACTTGCATCTGCTCACCTCAATAGCTAAAGAAATTATTATTGCTTATTCTCATGTTTTTCTTTCATTGCAGCTAACTCATCTTTGGCACTTGTAGAGCTATCTGCTTGCGAGTCCAAATTCTTCTCGAATTGTGCGAATCGTCGGTCCAGATCATCGTTCTCATCATCTGCTTGCAGTTCAGCAAGGGCCGCCGCTTTATCCAAAGCAAAATTCACCTTTTCCTCCACTGCTTCGAATGAGGAATCGAATTTGGATTGAGCTGCAACGGCCAGCTTTCCTTTCAACTCATAATAGCTTGCTTCCAGCTGACCTATATCAGATACAAGCTTATCCTGCATTTGCTTCATGCATTCTGCGTTTTTCGCAGCCTGCTCGTATGCCGATTGTAGCTCATTTAACCGCTCAGCCTGATTTGCTTTTTTCTCCAAAAATTTTAGCGCATCAATCTCGTTACCCGCTTCTACGGATTTCTCTGTATATCGTTGCAGCTTCCTAATATCTGCATTACACTCATCGAGCTGAGCCTTAGACCTCCGCTCATTCAAAGCTACCGCTGCCGTTTCTGCCTTCACTGCCCCTAGATCTTGATTAGCCTTTCGCATATAATCCTCAATGACCTTCATTGGATCTTCTGCTCGATCCATTAATGAATGGATATTAGCCTTCATAATATCATTAAATCTTGATAAAATCCCCATATTGACTGCCCTCCTTATACCTTTAACCTAGTCTATTCCTATATTACTTTATTTTTGTGGAAAAGGATTCAAATTCTTGAAACGAAAAGAACACTCATCACTTTTGCTGAGTGTTCTTCTCGAATTTACATTTCAAAAAAAGAGAAATTCTAGAGCTCTCTATAGGCTGGCTGCATCATCCCTTGAGGGGCTTGATCCTCGGGAAAATCATAATATGGCGTCTGAACCGCTACTTGAGATTGCACTGGCGTCTGTGTTTCCTGATATGGCTCATCTACATACATAATTCTGCGTTGAATTTGCATAAGCCCATTCACGATACGAAGCGCGATCCAGAAGAGCACAAGACCAAAGCCTACATACAGCATATATTGCTGATTTAACGTCCAATCGATATGAAAATAACTGAACAAGCTATTCTCCAAAATATCAACCTGGATTTCATTCATCAAAATGATATGCACGGCTGGCAAAGTAATAAATCCAAGTGCTAGTGAAATCGCCGTTACCATAATAACAAAAAATACGATGCTTGTTACAAATCTTAGTAACACGAGCAGCAGATTGCGAATGAATAACTTACCATCAAAACTTCTCACCATTTGCATAAACCAATTCTGCCCCGTCTCAGACTGCTGATTATTAGTATACGGAACATTAGGAGTCGGTAAACCCAAAATTTGTCGTATCATATTTTGTTCAAAATTCACTATCCCATTCAACAGCTTCGCTACCCCAAAAAACAGCGGTATTCCGATAAATATTGGAGCAAGACCGATTGATACAACAATTCCTGTTATCGCTATTGTAAAGTAGATAATCCCTAAGGGGAGAGACAGCAAAAAATAGAGAATCGTTGCATAGGTTTTTGGATTAAAAAGCACCCAGTTCACTTTACCTGTAGGCGTTTTGTCAGTCGCTTCAATTGCCTTCATTTTCGTACACTTCCTTCGGTTTCATAAGCTCACGCTCTAAGTTATATCTCCATTATAGCTTCATAATTTGCATGATATAACCGACCTAGGAAGTGTTTTAGCCTAGTCTTTAGACTAGGACTTGTCTAGTTCATTACTTCAGCGAATGCGTCATTTCTCTTTTATTACCATCAATATTGAGCACTCCACATGTGTTGGTTGTTGGCTACAGATAACTATTTTGAGAAGTTGTTAGGGTAATTATTTACATTATGTTTTGTATAGGTTATTTGTAGAGGCGTAACTATCACTCCTTATAGCCTACGAATGAGTTTAATTCCACAAACGCGCCCGTTTGTATGACATCGTTAATTAACTAAAGCCCTTGTTAGTTGAATAGGATTACCGTTTTTTTATTTCTTAAGTTTACTAAATCCTCGTCATACAATTCTTCTTTTAATACTTCACCATTGAAGTACCCTAAATATGCAATCTCTAATCTTTCAATGTAGAGGTGTAACTTTTTCTTAGGTATTCCTTCTACCTTATACAAATCTTTGGGATGAAAATGCCAAAGAAGACTTCTCATTATAAAGGCGTATGTTTTGCTGAGCATCTGCGATATTTCTCTATCCAAGCTATCTTGATTTAAAGTATCGTTTGTTAAATCCACTATACTGTTGAAATAATCCCAAAAAGCATTCTTTTTAACTTTACATTCTTCGTGTAAGAAATAAATAAAACTGCCTTTTTTTCCTTCATAGTTACTTTTTAGAATTTCTACTGCTCTACTCAATATTTCACTTCCTTATAAACTGTTTAATGACACTTATAACGATACCTTTATTCCCCTATTCTGCCCCTTTACTTTAACAAATGACGGCAACCTATCACGTTAATAGTTACCATTATTGTCATAGTAGTATCGTTCTCCGATAGGTAAACAAAATACAAAAACTTAATTCTATAATATAAAAAAGCCGCGACCAACGCGGCAATATGGTAGCCATCGGCGACTCTGTACCCGATAACCGTTCTTCTTTCTTTTTACTATTTCCACCATTCTGTTTTCCAGTAACCGACTGGAAGACAGCTTTTAATCCAAGAAGCAACAAAATCAAAAAAATGTTGAAGTTCAGATGCGACTTGTTCATTGATTTCAGACACCCTACTTAGTAGGTGTAGATACCTATCCCTCAAAGAAGGGTGAGTTTGACAAGGTTCTTCAGGGCTTTTATCAAACAAAGCCAACATTAATATTACTATTAATGGAGCTAATAAAAAGTTTTTATTATCCTCTTTTTTCCCTCGAATAATAGATAGATAAATTCCAAAATTATCTGCGGCAAACTCATCTAAATGGTCAGAGCTAACATACGTCGGTGTGAATTTAGATACAATGTTTCTCCCATTCGACTCTGTGTGTTTTAAGAAATGATGACCAATTTCATGACCTAATAGAAATTGCATACTTGCTACAAACAATTCTGATGCAATAATAAGTCTAGGAGAATTAAGATCTACTTCATCCATATGAACGCCATTAGCAGCATATTCCTGAGCTTTTTTCAGTAGTGCTTCCTTGTCAATCAAATTCAAGAATGATTCATACAATCCCAGAAGTAACTTATCCATTTCACACTCATCTTCAATTTGCATACAATATACATGATATGATATAAAATCAGAAAAAAACTGAATATTTAAATCCATTTCATAAGTGATTATAATTAAATATCCTTCAGATTCCATATCCATGTTCATAGCTACTGCATCGACTCCCGGTTCGCGAGTCTTTCCAACAAAAATTAGTTTTAGCTCATCAACCAGGTCCTGGTCACCTTCTGCATCCGAAATAAAGTCCAGAATCATACAATTAATAAAATAGTCATTACTGTACCAGGTTTCTCGCCCAAGCCCAAAATTCACTTCATTTCCGTGATTTTCTTGTTCTTCAATCATTTTCTGCATATCGTTTTTAAAATTAGGATGAGCGTCACTGACTATTGATTCTGCTATATCTTTATCCCAATCATTAACTGCTCTAAAAAATGTACCTAAAAATCTCTCTTTTGCTGATTCTTTATTTTCCATATTGTTACCTCATCATCTATTTTTGATTTGCGACAAGGGTGCCACTTGGCAAATTAGGTCCTCATCTTTTTGAGGAATCTAATATATGTATGCCACTCTCTAAACATCCTCAAATATGCCTCTTCATTCATGGCTGGAGCTAAGCAGATTATCTCGTCCCAATTACCCTCTTGTTTTTATTCTCCAGATTTAAATCAGTTATAATCCCGATTTTTGTAGAACCTTCTAGCTCTATCCTGGCTTCAACCAACTTACTTCCCAAGTCCACCCACGGGTAGGATATCTTTATTCCTGTTGGTTTACACTCGGTTTGCCTACTAATAATAATCCCTCCGTCGGCTTGAAAAGGACAACCTCTACATCTGAACGAGCACCATGTCCTCTTTCTTCCATTGCACCATATGTTGGAAGTGTTCTGCCTGTTAGTTCAATGAGCAATAATGTCGTAAAAAAGAGTAAAAAAATTCTATAAACCATTTTTCATAAAAAAATATACTCCATACGATTGACTATTTTACTTTCATACTACTCACAAAACAGATTTATATCATCTATTGCTGATTGTGCATGTCCTCTGACAAACTGACTTTTATCATTTAATGCCTCATTAATAAGTGGGATAATCCGTGCTTTATTTATAACTTTATGTATTCTAGCAATATGACCGAAACATAAAATTGCTATTCCTCTTATGTTTTCATTGGTATTTTGGCTATATCGAGCCATTATTTCTTCGACAAAATCAGCATCCTCCGCATTAAAAGTCAGAGAAAGTAAACCTCTTACTATTATCTCGGGATTATCAGAATTAATAAGATTAATAATATCCTGATTCTTCTCAATATTACTACTAAAGTTATTAACCGCTTCCTCAAGGATATCGTCCAGTACTTTTTCATAGAATGTAATTTATTTCCACACTTGCTCTTTAAATAATTCATTTGCAATTCTAAGTCTTTCAAAAGCAACTATTAACTGTTTCTTTGTAAGAATTTCTTTGTCTGTTTGTTTTTGAATCCTAAGTTTATCTCGGTACATGATATAGTATTTTTCAAAATTCTCCCTAGCCTCTGTTAACGAATAATTCTTATTTGGTCCTCCCCAGACTTCATCTGCGTAAGGGTCATCTTGTCCGTCATCTTCCCAATTACACAAACAACAAATCTCATAATCACCTCGTACTTCTAATGTAGGATAACCACAACAAGGACAATTTTGTCTATTCACAAACTATTTTCCTTTCTATTTGTGTTTTAAATTTATAATACATACATTAATAGAAGCATAGTATAAAAGTGAATTCTAATAGCAACTGAAATATATAAGCCCAAATAGAGATTCACTAAACTAATTAATTCACACTTGAAATTTCCAATATTTAAAATCAAACATTTATTATTTCCATATAAAACACTACTCATATTAATAACATAAATAACTAAAAATGTATCGACATTCTTTTTAAAGTTTGTCGATACATTTTGTGTTGTGTGTAGGCTGCAGTACTATTTGGAGATGTTGTGGGTTATTATACAAATGAAATCTACTTTAATTCAATATGAATTAAAGTAGATTTCATTTAGCGAATACAATTAATCAATCAAACTATTGAGGTCTAAGTTTCTTTCATTCCTTTGATCCTACTTTACAGGATTCTGTAATTACATTACTAATGTAATTCTCTATGGAAATAAACTTAAAATCAGACGATACTATTATATATAATTCCTACGGAAGTTTGGACTGTATTCTTGGAACCGGTAATAATTCCCCTACTATCATCAAAGGTAACACTTAATTCAAGTACTATTTTAGCAACATCTTAAATTAATTTATTTTGTACTACGTTAAACTTTATTTTCTCAAAAAAAAACACTTTGTTATCCTTATTGAATTTCCTTATACAACAGATTCGGCTAAAGAACCAATTTCAACATCCTGATATTTTGGAGACGAATTATTATAAGATACACCGCTTTTGGGTATGAAATATTCATAACTTTCATTTACCTTAAAATCGACTTTTATACTTATCTCTCCCTCTTCTTCTTCTTTAATTTCTGATACCTCAGTATCATTAAGAAACATAGAGAGTATTGTTCCATGTCTTATTGGTTCTGCTACATTATTTGTTTTGGCAAATAATGTATCACCAAGTCGAATATTTGTATCTCTTATTTTAAAGCAAATAATATTCTTACCATAAATTCCTATAGGTGAATTCAGAATATACTGATGAATATTGTTTCTTACACGATAATCAAATATGTTCATAAAAAGCACTGCACATAAGGAACTAGAGTATAAGTCAAGAAAGTCTATATATTGAGATAAAGTATCTTTGTCAATAATAGTATCAACTGAACCGTGTGCAACTTGATTACGTCTATCAGCCAAATCGTTAATAATATTAAAAGCTATAGATTTATTTATCTCATTTGTAGCCAAATAATCGTTAAATAATGGATATCTAAGAATTAGAGAAGAGATGTTTTCAATACCAACTTTAGAAAAAAACTCATTTATAACTTTTTCTCTAAAATTAGATGTATGGTATGTATATGCATCTACATTAATAGAATAATTTCTACCATTTAGGCAAGATGCCATATTAGAAACTACTTTATTTTCTAAAACTATTCCGTGGTATTTCGGTATATTTATATTTGTAATAAGTAGGGCCGATAATTGGTTATGATTTTCTACAACCTTTTGGGGCATATCTTGAAATTCATCTATAAAACTGCTTAAAGATTGTAAGTATGCCTTAATAATTTGCTCTATAAAATTCTCAAAATATCCATATAAAGAAATAATAATTGTATTATATTCAAAGATTTTTTTATTATTAAACGATTCATAGTGTAAAACAAAATTTCTGAACTCAGTTTCTACTTCTACTGGTCGTAAAATAAGGTCCTCACTATTTTCACTTCTCTTATAATTTACAAATAATTGATTTTGCATTTTGCTATTTTCAATAAACTTTCTGATTTCTTCCAGACCATTTTTAAGTTCTATTAAGACTGAATTCATAGTTTCTCCTTAATAAAATCATCAAAGAATTGTTGCATTTTTTTTGTCCTAGTAATCACGTGTGACTTACCTGTGTTTCTGCCTTCAAAATCGTCATAATTCTCTTTGTAAAAGGTGGTTAATTTGTATTTTATTTCTTCTTTACTTTTTATCAAAAGTTCCGAATATTCTATATTGATTGAGAATACTTGCATTATTGGATCGTAAACTACTCTAGTAGGGCTGTTGTACCATTTCCATTCGTTATTTCTGACTCTATATAAATTAAATGCTCCTTCTCCTAGGACATCATAAACCAATTTTATCGTATTATTAAATAAGATTTGATAGTTATCTATTACTTTTGCACTGAATTGATTTCCACTTTTAAGGAAGTAATCTAAGAATTCTTCTAAATTGATTTTTTCCCATTTATCTATGTGTCTAAACGCAAAGAAGCGAAGTACTAATTCAACATCTGCCATCTTTTTGAACAGCCTATTTTCTTTAAGGTCAGTAGAAATTACATCATCAATTTCTTCTGATACTGGTTCCGGTATGCCCCATATTTTGCAGAAATTTTCGTTTCTCGATATTTTTATACATAATTGATTTAATGGGCCATTATATAGAGCATTTCTTGTCTCCTGTGGTTCTAATTTCTCTCCACCGCTATTGATTCTTTCAAAAACAAGTTGTTTCAACCTTTCAGATTCTTCAGAAGTCTTTGCTGTTTCTTTCAAAAGGATAATAGAAGATAAATATCGTCTATCAATTCCTTTCCTCACTTGCGAGGGTAATTGCGAATATTTAAATCCATTTAATTCTTTCCATTCTTCTAAACCTTTTAGAGCAAATTTATCTGTATAAAACTCATAAATACTTGTTAATCGTTGTAATCCATCCATTACTTCGTATAGTGAATAGTCTATTTCGTATAAAAAAACGGGTGGAACTGGTACATTCATAATAAATGATTCTACTAATCTTGATTTTCTTTCTATATCCCATCTATGCCTTCTTTGGAATTCTGGATTAAGAATATAATCTTCGCCATCCACAATAGATTCAATTGTAGTTAGCTGAAACCGTCCTTGTTCAGTTACTATTCTTACATCACCTTTAGAATACTTTTCGTTAATTTGTTCTTCCGTTTGTATTACACTACTGCCTTCATCTGTATTATAGCCTTGTAACATTTCACCCTCAAAAAAATTCATTCCATGCACCTTCATTCATTTTTATATTATCATTAGTGTGAATCATTATGTATTTACAAACTAAAGTTCATTTTAATTCTACCAGAAATTTCATTTACAACCAACAAGACTATTAATATTACTTAAATGAAACAAATTCAAAATAAAAACAGCCCGAACGCTGCTCTGATTCTCACTTAAACCTATAACTAACAACAACCTCCTTCTCCTTACTGACTACAATCCTATCAACAAATCTTAAATTCTTATTTCCGGCAGATAAGTCCTTAGACATTGCAAACCACAAAAATTCCTTCTTCAACTCATCATAAGACTTAAAACCAACAACCTCTTCTTAAATAGAATGTAGGTCAGATAATTTCTATTTCAGAGTAGCCTCCATGTCATCCGTCTAAGATAACATCCCTTTATAAATTTTCTCAGCAATTTCTCCATCATAATAATCCATGCTAATGTTTACTAAACGTTTCTTACACGTTTTAATTTCCTGCTCAGTCTCTCGGATTTTAGCTGTTGTTCTATTTCGCTTTCCTTTCAGTAATTTCAGTAACTGCCTCCAGTATTCCTTGCTTTCAATCTAGAGTGAAAGGCTGAATATTATTTCAGCCCCTCCTCATCAAACCGTACGTGAAGTTTTCCTTCATACGGCTTTCCGATGTTCTTCTTTCATGCGCATGCAGATTACAAAAGCGTTTTTAATCC
>NZ_JBXCIY010000018.1:0-84244 GCF_056786395.1 Paenibacillus sp. Y951
TTATCCTGAGCTTTAAACTTCATAGATGAGTGACCTCCTAATAGTGAGATTTTTGGGCTGCAACCCGTTATCAACTCCTATGTTACAGAGGCACTCTTTTTTGTGCAAAGTCCAAATTATTCGTTTTACAGGAATTCTAACGGAGAACGTTAGTACAATGAAACAGCGACAGTCTAATACTTTATTTTCTGCTGACAATTCTGAACAATAATGAATTAGATCGGGAAATAAAGTTATAGTGAGGCTGGTATATAGCCCATATAATATGAAAAGAAGCGGGTACAACCAAAATGGTCGATCACGCTTCTTACGCTGATGAGCATGGGTTACTTTTCACTGGTTTCATTTCTTTTCGCAGCGGATAATGTTCCAAAGAAAAATGTCACGTTGCTTTCTCAGGTCGCATGGAGTCGATTTTAGAACGTAAAATCAGCTACTTAATAATATTTGATAGTAGTGTTCGCAATGAAACCAACAAACTACAGAGCGGCCATATAGCCTCGTCGCAATATTCATAATAACTTTTAGATGATGAGCAAATCTGCGAGTCTGTCTGCGACGTCTGCCATTGAATCTTCTGTAGTGTCAAGGCCGCTTCGTGAACCGAGCAAAGGACTGACATCCCGAAGTTCATCATACGTGGTATTGTGCACAATTGGAACAAGTTGTTCACGAGCGAGGAGTGCTGAAAGTTCTTTATCTGCAACGCCCTCTGTTTTAAGGCGTTTTAGCAGAGCGGGTGTCACCAAAACAATCCCAACTCGCGAGTTCACCAAGCCTTTGTCGATGGAGCGAAGCAACGGTACGCCTAGAGCTGCATCCTTCTCGCTGAACCAAACAGAGACACCACGTAATTCAAGCAGATCGTGCAGTTCCTTGGCAATCCCTTTCCTGTCGTCCCACGCATGGCAAAGGAAGACATCTCGAAGATCAGGTTTCTCATTTGCTAAGGTTTCGACTTTGTTTCGAATTGGTGTAAGTGCCCGAACTTCTGCAGGCGTGTAAAACACTGCAGAACTTGCTTTCGACCATTTCGCCTTTACATTTCGGCTGCCGGAACCGCCACCGCTGCTCCGACTGGTCCCACTTGACTGGGTGAAAGACGGAGACGAATACGCCCCATAGGTACTATAACCACCACTATAACGTCTACTCCCTCGACACGCTGGGCAATTTTCTGCGGCACTTGCTGAAATATGTCCCCTTACTGGAGCTGTGCATCTGCTCATTTCTCTACCTCCCTTGAATGTGTATTTCTAACATATTATAACATCAGTTTTCTGTCAAATCATACTAAATCATCATTTTACCATCCAATTATACCAATTATCTTGTCGAACCAAGGAAAGTTCGACACACCCCGTTGATTATCTGTCAATAGAAAATACTGTCAGAAGAAAATATAGTTCTAGACCAAAAAATAAAGTGTTAGACTGGACAAATAAAGTTATATACTGAGAAAATAAAGAAATAGACTGACAAAGTTTCATTAAGCTCCCATGAAAATAAAATCAGCTCAAAACCTGAAAAAGAGCAAAATAAAGAAGACTCAGAATAACACTTTTTAAAAAAGGGCTGAGCCTTATGTGATTTTTTATAAAGTTAGGTATACCGAAAAACAACATTCCACAACTAATAAAGGAAAGGCTGGTGCAAAAACCAGAGTAGGATTAATCTCCCATGAGTGCTTCCCAAAAGGGAGCGACAATCTGTGATACACCGTGGTCGTTGGAGTCAGACTAACGGTTGGGCTCTATGGCACCATAGCTTATCGACCTTCTTCGCCAGCCGTACAAACAGTATAGACAGAGGTATTCATTTTCATCCTCTGTGGTGCAGCGCCGCTCTTGCGCTGCATGTATGGCTAACGGGCAGAATAATTGAAACATTCCTCGAATATTTTATCAGTTGGATAATCTGATGAAATTTGTCAAAATAAGGTTGTATAAATGAAACGCAAATCTTATAGTTAAGGGTGATTCATGTGAAGCGTGGACTCATTGTGTTTTTGAACGGAACGTCAAGTTCTGGAAAGACCTCCATATCGACTGAACTGATAAATCAGAAAGAGATTCCTTTTTATCATTTATCAATTGATGATTTTTTTAATAATTACAATGATTTTGTGAATAATAAATTTCCAGATGAACCTCCAAGAGGAATAGATCATCAAGTTGTCTCGCAAATAGTTGATCATTCCATATTGTCAGTGTACCTTTCGACAATAAAATTGTTATCAGAACTGGGTTTTAATGTAATAGTAGATACCATAATCGCAAATGACAAGTCGTTTAATGATTTTTATGATGTACTTATTAATCAACCTATATTGTTTGTAGGGGTACGATGCTCGAAAGAAGAACTTACCAGAAGAGAGCAAAGCAGGGGAGATCGCGCGATTGGACTTGCCGATTCCCAGTTCGACTACATATATTCCTATGATGAATATGATCTTGAAGTGAACGCGGAAGAACTCAGCCCAGTTGAATGTACCGATAAAATAATAAGTTTTATTAAGTCCGATCAGAATTACTCTGTGTTTAAGAATTTAAGTAAAAGAGAGATTATTGTTTCATAGAAGGCGAATCCATCAGATAACACTATATTCAAGCATTGGGGCTATTGCCCCTCGGTCTGCTCGCAAGATTTCGAATTAAACTAACGAAGAACGATAGCTCAATCGAAACATGAAGGCGGCTTGCCTGTACGAAGTGGTAAATTAAAGCTAATATTTTATACGAAGGGGATATTTACAGTGAATATTGTAAAAAAATTGACGGCTAATGGTCTTTACATTCGTTTCGAACTAGGACTGCAAAATTTGATGGGTGAGGCGTATCGGTACGAAAGTCTACGGCGCGCGAGTGCCATTTTTCGTTCAATTTTCGATCCTGAAGACGATGTGATTTTTTTGCATCGTACCAGTTATGGTACGGATGAAAAACAAGTCAGGAAAATACGATTAAAGCGCTTTTTCAAAACGCGATTGAAGCAAACGCGATTGTGCACTTTGCCATATGAATTTGATGAATCGGATGACGATCTCTACACTATAGAATGGACCGTTGAAGTTAAAGCGAAAGAAATCCGAATGCCGTATGTACTTGAATCCATTGAAAATGCCGATTTCATGCGTAAACCGACCTCCGGCGGTCAGATTTACATGTATAACAAAACAAAAGGCATTTTGTTTCACATGTATGACGATCGCGGCTGTGATGTTTTCAGTTCCGACAAAGGCATTCTTTTACCTCTCTACCACCAACACCGAAAATGGATCCTAGATTTTAATCGATACGAAATTGACAGCCTTTTCGGTGAAGGGCTCGCCGGTATTATTGAAACGGACGAAGAACGAAAGACTCGATGGGAGTTTGACGACAAAAAAGTTACTGATTCTGGTATCAATCTTGGTCGAGTTAATACCTGTCACATATCGCATCATTTCGAGATTCCGTCCGTGAACGCCGATAAGTTTGCAATAGAAATCGCGCTCACATCGTTTGCGATTCGGCGGATTTCATTAACAGATAACCGAGTCACGTTTATAGCTACCACAACGCAAGCCTTAGCACTTATTGATTATCAAACACATCTCATGAGTATGTACGGTAAAAAATATGGGACCTATGTCGGTTGGAGCTATGAGAATACAGTTTGATTCAGTGGAGGTCTAAAAACAGCCTTCTGTAAGAATATCGAGATGCACGTAGAGCGGTTTATTAAGGTTGAAAATCAACATTAAGATTTAACATAGCCAATCTTTATAGGAGTTGGGATAAACCTGGATTGAAGAGTTAGTAAACGTAGCTATTACCGACCCCAATTTGTCTACTTTAAAGGTAGGAGATCTGGTTAGAGAGACTGCAGATGGAACGATATGTGTTATTGTAGCTAATGAAGGCGAAAATCATATACATGGTTCCTTCCAGGACGAGCCTGATCCCCCTTTTTTCCTTCCGAAAGGTCACTTGTACCGGTATGCCTTACCATACACTTAATTTGAACCTTGTATTAATGGCATTATGATTAAGCTAATGGAGAACGATAGTTCAAAAGGTACGTAGATTAAAACCTCTACTTAGAAGCAAACTAGATTAATAGTTTCTATAGGGAGGTTTTGTTATGAACTTGAGTGAGTTGTGGCGGTTGTACGAGGCTGATAAACGTATTCAAGAATTTAGTCCGAAAACATTAAAAGCTTATGTCCTCCAGCACAAAATACTGATGTTGGAACTTGGCGATATCGAAATATCAGAGATCACGTTAACAATGCTGAAGGAGTACTTGGCCAAACAAGCAGATCGATTAAAGCCTAGTAGCCTAGGACATCGAATTCGGTTTGTTCGTTCCCTTTTTCGCTACGCTTATGAGGAGACGTACCTGACTTCGAATCCCTCTCTAAAATTAAGAGAACCAAAACTGGATAAACGTATTCCTAAATTTTTGATCGAGGAAGAAGTTATTCACTTAAAGATCTCTTGTCAGTCACTTAGGGAACGAGCTCTTCTTGAGTTTCTTTACTGTTCCGGCTGCCGAGTTGGTGAAGTGGAGAAGATAAACATCGAGGATCTCAACTGGGAAAACTGCTCTGCAATAGTTAATGTCAAAGGGTCAAAGCAGAGAGAAGTTTACTTTACGACAGAGTGCAAAGTATGGTTAAAGAAGTATCTTGCTAGCCGTACTGACACCTGTAAAGCCTTATTCGTAACCGATACACATCCGACTAAAAGAATGGCTATTCCTACGATCAGGTGGGCTTTGAAACGGCTGGCAGATCGGGGAGAAATCAAAGCAAATGTTATATCCCCATCGATTTAGACATACTTATGCGTGCCAACTACTTGATAACGGTGCACCATTGGATTTCATCCAAGGTATGCTGGGGCATGAAAAAGCATCAACCACGCAAATCTATGCTCAGCTCCGTGGTGAGCGCCGGAGAGAACTTTATCGGCGATTTTTTTAGCATGAATTAGCGGTGGACTCGCCTTTAGTGATCCGCCGCTATTCAACTAAAGGGTAGGATTATTGAACGAGATAAATCAAATTTTTTAATATAAGGGGGGTATTTTGATATTTTCAAGAAAATTTCAAGGGTTTATTTTAACTACTTTGTTAATAGCAATATTGCTTACTATTCTTTTGGCGATAACAGAAGGCTCAAGTTTCTTAGCTATTGGACTTTTTCTTACGGGTGCTTTTCCATTTGTACTTCTAATTTTAACAAAAAATCTAAACGGAAAACAAAGAAATATAGTGGCATTATTTATTCATAGTATATTTGGTTTAATAGCTGGATTAGTGATTTCTTTCTTATTTGAGAGTTTATTTCTTGTTGGAGTAACAATTATAGCCGCACTTATATTCTGGTTAGTTGATGAATTTTTGAGAAAGAAAATAAGGATGAAAAACAAAAAAAATTAACTAACGGGGAACGTTAGTGTAACGCACCAAGGAGCAATTGCAGTCGGCAACTACTCCTTTTTTTTATTACGCTCCCATGGAAAAATGGAATTACTTCCATCATCTGTGGTGCGGCGCTTGCGCTGCATGCATGACTAACTGGCAGGTTTGTATGAATTAGTGTGTAACTAATCCTAAACTATTTCCGTTGTTTAAAGTAAACATATAATTGGATAATAAGTGAATTGGGGTGATTACGTATGCAAATGTTAAAAATGGAGGGTATTAAATTACTTGAATCAATCACTTTTCTTATATCAGGCTTTTTATTTACTTATTACGTGTTAAGTAATATTTATAATGATGTTGGTATTGACGTTTTGGGCAACGTTTGGGTGAATTGGTTCGGAGTATCCTATTTCTTTTTTGTACTTTATACTATCATTGCTGGACTACTTATTAAGAATAATGCTATTTATTTTACTCAACGTCTTAAATCTAAAACTTTTTGGTTTCTTTTTGTAGTTTCAATTTATACAATATTTATTCCTTTTATAATTGGGAGAAACCCATTCTAAACCAGATATCAGCTAACGTTGGCAGGATAGTGGTTAAGATATTTAGGGTTGAATCCTTGGTCAAACGGTGCATACACTTCGCTAAGTGTTCCCCGACTCAGGGAGGTAATGTCAGTGGAATTACAGTACTGACAGGGAATGTTTATTTACAAAAAATTATTAAACTAACGAGGAACGATAGTTCAATAATAATCATTGATAAGCAGGTACTTGGGTATCTTGCTCATTTTATTAAGCTAACGGTCAGTTTAGTGGAATATTTTATCCATATACGGTCTATGTATTCCATGTTAAAGTGAATCTTTACATGTTCAGAAAGGAAGAACACTTTGCCCAAGCACATAAAGAACTACGCACTTATACTTATTATTTTCATATTAATAAACGCTGCAATGTACAGACATTTGGAAAACCAATCATCTGTAAAATACAACGACCTCTATTCACTGTATCAGCAGAAGAACGACTCGGCATTTATCTATTTAGTAAAGCACGCTTTTGAAACGATTCCGCTTGCTGACACTTTAATGGCAATCAGTGAGTCGAATGAAAATGAAGATCCTGCTAAGATTCGGCAATTGATCGATAAGGCGAAGATACAAGCGGAAGAAAGCGACGATCAACTATTAAAATTCATTGAATTTAGCGATCCCTACATTAACCATGCTGTTCCTAAGCATTTTGTTAATAATATGGCAATGACAACAGATGAGCAGCTGGACATGTATATTCTTGCTCGTGAGGCGAGAATATGGTGGTCGATATACGATATAAGCAAATCGTATGGGAAGTCTAATCCTAAAACGATAGACACCAAGACTAGAGAAACCTTGCGCTCGTTGGCGACGGAGCTCTATGAGTTAAATAAGACGATTGCGTCGATTAAGGATAACGACGCAACTCACATGTTTTATCTAGCGGAGAATTATAAAGCGTTTATGCTAGGGAAGTTGAAACCACACCTTGAAAGATTGAAAAAGATCCAAGTTGATTTTTCAGGACATAAATAAGTCGAATGCGTGGAACGAGTTCGCTAGGAAGATATTGGAAGTAGACCTTAAATCATTCAACTCCCTCGGAGAACGTTAGTTCAATGCCATCAAGTAGCCTTTTCTCAACGGGCAGGATAGTTGAAAATCCGTAATAGATTATAATAAAAAGAGTCGCCCATAAGCGACTCTCATAAGAGGGAATAGATCACCAGTGTAAATGGACTGATCTATTCCTTTATTTCTGTTGCAATTGTGCTAGCGATCAACACTTTGATACCTTTACTTTCAATTTCTTCAATTACGTCAATACTACCTTGATCGTCAGTGATAAGAACATCAATTTGTGTGATTGGACATTGCTTAGCAAAGAAGTCAACACCCAGTTTCTCATGAGGGGCTAAACATATTGTTCTTCTAGAAACTTCACTAACAGCTCTGCCAAAGCTAGCTACTTCAGGAGTGGAGGTACTTATCCCATTCTTTGAAACTCCTCCACCAGTCATAAAGCAAATATCAATTGAAAATTGCCGTATGAAGTCGTTAGCCAGTGTATCAGTTATATTACCGGATGGCTTTACTTTACCGCCAACAAGATACGTATCAATTAGTTCCCTTTCCTTCAAAGATTCAGCAATATTCATTGAATTAGTGAGAATTGTTAAGGGGATTTCGGGAAGAAACCTTAACATGCCGTAATGAATACCTGCTCCACCAATAAAAACTGTATCTTTTTCTTTAATAAAAGATGCCGCTAATTTTGAAATGGCATCTTGATGTGGTGCGCTTTCCTGGTACCGTTCCGACGTAGGTAAAGGAGTGCTACGCACTTTAGAAGCAGGTATTGCTCCGCCATGTGTTCTCTTCAGTAATCCTTTCTCTTCCATGATGGATAAATCCCTTCGGATCGAATCGATCGATAAGTCAAACATATCCGCTAAATCTTTTGCCAATACTCGCCCATCGTTGTTAAGAAGCTCAATGATTTTGTCGCGCCTTTCTTCTGAGAACAATTTAGTCGCCTCCAAAATGGAAAAATTTCACCGGTGATGACTTCATTATATTCGCGTTTATTCAGTTTTGTCAATGATTTGTTTCGTGTTTATTCCGTTTTTATCTGTTATATGAAGGTTTTTGATTATTGTCCTTATTACAACACTATTTTAGGGTGCATATCAAAGCATTTATTCAACTAACGAGATACATTAGCTGAACTCAAAAAGCTGCCGAATTACAACGGCAGCTTTTTGATCTGTGAATTGATTTTATTTAAATGGCTTGAAGTAACGATTAAAGCAATGTTAATTTGGTTTTGATCTCTGCTATTAGTTGCTCTTCTCCCTGATACGGATGTTTTGAATAGTTCTCTAGAACTTTATTAAGGAGTGTCTTATAGGCTATATCAAAAGCCTCTTCACTAGCAACTTTTAAGTCGGGAATAACGCCGCTCCCTTCCCAATTATCTTTTGTAATTGGATTAATCGCACGACCATTCGGAATAAATGCTTGAAAATGGTCGTTAATTCGATGGATGCCACCTGGATTTGCACCCCCTCTAGTCTTTTCTCCGATAATTTGTGCTCTATCAAGGGCTTGTAAACTATAGGCGAACTCCTCAGCCGCCGAACAGGTTATGTTACTAGTCAATATGCAAATAGGCTTGTCTCCACCAAATCGTTTTCCAGGGACGAAAGGTAAACTCCAAAATGATTGTGTGACATTAAAAGAGCGCCAATAAAGATCGTTCAAATGCACGGGTGAAGAATTATCCAACAGATAACTGGAGATGAATGCGACCATAAAAGAGGTTCCACCTGAATTATTTCTAAGATCTACTATTAATCCACTTGTATTTCCCACAAAACTCATAGCGTTTGCTGCTGTTTCACCTGCAAGCTCAGGAGGTGCAAACTCATTTAATACTAGATATCCGATATTTCCTGGTAATCTCTCCACCCTCTCAAACCCGTAGTTATTTAGTTTTAGTTGTAGTTCCGTATACTCACTGCTCTCAAAACCATTGGACTTTGAGGGTAATACGTCTTCACTAAAGGATAAATTTAAATGGAGGTCATTGCTTATTTTCTGCATTTGATTTGTTATGACTTCGGATAGGGCATGCCCATTAACTGCTTCTCTATATTCACCTTCAGAAAGCTTTTCAAAAAGATCGACTCGAATTTTTACTGCTGTCTCTGGAAAAATATAAAATTCCTCCAACAGGTTTGCTAGAGATTCAATCGTGTCTTTTATTAAATCGTTGCTCAGTTCGGAATGGGACAATAAGAACATCCTCTCTACACATCAAGTTTCAATATCAGTTATAGAATAAGTGTTAATGTAAATTTTGTCCAGCCTTTAATTGAGTTAACGCGGAACGATAGTTGAGTAATAACGATTGGAAATATTTATATTATTAGTGTATATTTAGTGTTGTATTTTGTTCAGAATAATCACCAGCTGGAGGGGTGGAGCTATATGAAATTCCTTATGGCAGTCCTAATAATTTTGTGCGCAGTATTACCGACCTACTATTACATTAAGTTACGTGGATGGAAGAAAAAATTGTAAAATATGTTCCGCACTAACGAGTAGTTATGTGTAACAAATCTCTTAGGGTTTCCGTATAGGGTGTAAATGGAAGTTGTATGTTGGGACTGTGAAATTTTACTTTCTGATAAGCACTTACATTGCTTCAATTTTTTCTCGCAGTACAAAAGAAGGGGTCTTTCAACTATGGATTCCGTTGGGTTTTATATTAGTTTTCTTCTACTTGTTTGGCAGTAAAAGATACCATCCATCTAAAATGAAAGCGAGTATTTTAGGGCTTTGCATAGCATTATATCAGTTAATTCTTCAATATATTAGCTAGTTTTCGGTATTCCACTAATGGTCAATAATGACTGATTCAGTTTTATCCTGAACACAAATATTCATATTACGATATTATAAATAAAAAAAGGTTGATTGAACTGGGGCATGGTAAGGGAGCGTGATGCAGTGGAAAACATAGCTGAAATTATTGTAATGTTTATTGTTTTTATTATTCCTTTATACGGAATATTAATATGGACTTATTTTTGTCCTGAGGAAAGTTTATTATGGGGGAAACGATGGATGTATAAAGAAGAACCTGAACTATCTGAAGGGGCAATTCGTTATACGAAAGTATCCTCATTGATAGCTATTGTGGTGCTGACTATTATATTGGGGGTTGTAACTTTTAGTTAGCATTAACATCCAATTTTACTTTTTTGATTCTCGTGATACCTCAATTTCCTTAGAAAATGAAAGTAGGAGGATAACCAGCGTATCAACATCCTTGAATATTAGTGGTGTAATTGCAGTTGGAGAGAAGTATTGGGTTCGATATGGGAAAAAGATATGGCAATCACCGAGCTTAATATCAATTGAACATTGAAGTAACGGGCAGTTGCACGTAGGATGGTGCCACTTATTAAGTCGCCTTTAGGAAGAATTGATACGAAAAAAAACCTTCTAAAAATATTAAGAAATATGAACTTGACCTTGGAGTTACCCGAGGGTTTATCATAGTTAATGAGGAACATCTGGAAAGGAGGGGTTTTGTGTATACCATTGGAGAAATATCGAAAATCGTTAAAACATCAGTCGATGCACTAAGGTATTACGACGAAATTAGCTTGCTAAAGCCGATACACGTTGAAGAGAGCAACCGTTACAGGTATTATTCGAAAGAACAAGTTAGCCAATTATTGTTAATAATTGAACTTAAACAATACGGGTTCAGTTTAGATGCCATTAGGGAACTGCTACATACAGAGGCGTATTTGGACAAACAAAGGTTAAAAATAGCCCTAAGTGCAAGGCTCCAACAACTTGAGATTGATAAAAATACTATTGAGAAAAAAGTCGCATCTGTTCATCGAAGAATAAACGAGATAGAAAGGGATGAAAAGGGAATGAGTGTGAAAAAGATTTTGATAGTTGATGATGTGGCTTTTATGCGACAAATTCTGGGTGAAATCCTAGTAAAGCATGGTTATCTCGTTCTGACGGCGGAGAACGGTCTACAAGCTATTGAGAAGTTTTCTGATGAAAAACCAGATTATATTATCATGGATATTAATATGCCTGTAATGGATGGTACAACTGCAACGGAAAAAATAAAGGAGATCGACAAAGACGCAAAGATTCTAGTTTTATCCGCTAAAGGCTTCTTGCCTGTAATCTTTGAGATTCTCGAACAAGGAGCGAGGGACTTTGTAGTAAAACCATTCCAAGAAGAAAACATTCTTGATGCCTTAATTAAAATAGACGATGGTAATGTTACTTTTAACAAACAAACATTCAAAGCAATAAAAGAAGAATTCGGAGAAGACAACATAAATAAAGAAGCAATGTCACAAGAAATGATTTCAAAAGTCCTTCATCTTTGCACTCGGGAGTATGACGAACGCACTCGTGAAGAAATAATAGAGATAATGCAGTATCAGTCCTAAATAACAATCCTCTATTCTATCGAGTAGGGGGACTTCCTTCAATTGATTATTTGCTCAACTAACAGATAACGATAGTTAAAAATCCGCCTTTTCAAAAGGCGGATTTTGATTTTTCACTCGATGGATAGCGGACATGAGAAACCTTATTTGCAGTAATGCATCTATTATCGATCTTTACCGGACACAGACGCACTTATTCCACACCAATAGATGCATTCGACCCAAAAATCCACAAATAAGGGCTTCTGTGTCCGCTCAAGTGAAGCTTTGTCTCTTTAAGAACTGATTACTACTTTGAATCAGAATTAAGAATAGTAAACTCAATCTTCGTAGAGTAGATCAATTAGTTCTCGGAGCGCGCCTATTGCTGTAGTCGCATATGCTGAATTCCTTTTTTCATCGTCATCACTATTGCTACGGCAATGGCCATTTTTATGAAATCAAATAATAAATAAGGGTAACATGCTAGAGTCATTGCTTTTGTGAAGCTCATATCAAGTACCGCCATAAACCAAGGTATACCTATTGCGTAAGGCATTATTAGGCCGAAGACGATAAATACGGCAGCGAAATATGTAATCGACAATAGTTTTGTTTGTTTGTTAAAATTAAAGTTCAACCCTAGTTGAGTGAGATAGCTAATAATAAGAGATCCAACAGGGAAATAGAAGAGGAATCCGCCAGTAGGTCCAAAAATATAAGCTAATCCACTTTTTCCAGCGAATACAGGCAAGCCGATTGCTCCTAATATAATAACGATAAAAATACTGAGAAAAGCAGCTCTAGGCTTGAGAAAGATACCGGCTAGAACGAACGCCAATGTTTGCAACGTAATTGGGACGGGCGAGAATGATAGCTTAATTTGTAATGTAGTAAAAACAATAAAGAGTGCACTGAATAAAGCGATGTAGACGAGCGAGCGCATAGATACAGCTTTCATAGTGGTCCACCTTTCAAATGGTATTGCATATTCATTGTAAACCTATTATTATATTATTTAGGTTAACAAACAGCAGTTTAGCATAAATTATTATTGTTGTGAAGGGGGAAAATAAAATTATTCAAGCTCGTGAAATGATATATATAGCGGATGCATTAACAGTCACATCAAAGTTAGATCAGCATATTTTATTGCAGCCGTTCACGGTTACTATACGTTGCGGGCAGTGGATTAACATAATAGGTCATAATGGTTCAGGCAAAAGTACATTAGCCAAATATATATCGGGACATGAGCATGATCGTCTACATATTGAAGGGCTCGAGCATCGAAACTTTACTGATACACTGCCTATTATTACGCAGACGACAAGTGAATATTTGTTAGGATCAACACCGTATGAGGATCTTGTTATTTCCTATGAGCAATTCGGTTCGCATCATATCGGATATGCAGAAGCGATTGAGCAGATTGCTTCTGCTTTACATATCGATCATTTACTACATCTACCGATCGAGCAGCTATCAGGCGGTGAGCGTCAGCTAGTAGCGATCGCAGGTTGTCTAATGATGGAGACACCATTGCTCATTTTAGATGAGATTACGTCGATGCTAGCGCCTCGTGCGAAGCAGATTGTTATGCAGCAGATCAGAGCCTATTGTGCAGAGCGAAATATTGCGGTCATCTGGATTACGCAGCAATTAGATGAATTACAATATAGTGATACGGTATGGGTAATGGACAAGCTGGCACTCCGTTTTGTTGGGAGTGCCCAGCAGTTATTTGAAGAAGAGGCAGGTACTAGCGAAGCGGAGCGACTTCAATTGCCAATTCCATGGGCTGTGCAAAAAGCTAGGGAGTTAATCGGATTAGGTCATTCCATCACACAGCTGCCCTTCAATATTGAGCAGCTTGTGAAGGAGGTGCATACTGTTGAGTGAGCGAGCTGATATTAGATTGGAGCGCGTTCGCTTCTATGAGGATCAACTGCAGCAGCTAGATTATACGTTTGCAGCGGGGCGATGCTACGGGATTTCTGGTAGTAATGGAGCTGGCAAGACGACTTTACTAGAAGCGATTGCTGGAATGAGAGCAGTCGTAGATGGACATATATTGATCGGAACAGAGCAGCTACAGCTTATGGGAATGCGACGGAAAAAGTGGAATAAGCAGGCGCTTCAAGCGACCACGATCCAAATACAGCATGTGGAAGAAAGTTGGCTTTGTGAGACGGTAGCGCAAGAGTTTTCGTTAATCAATAAAGCGATTCGTAAGGACAAGCTTGAAACAACGGCTAAGGGCAAGGGGCAAGTAGCTACACATTATTTTCAATTATTTGGTGTGAGCGAAGATATGCTACACATTAATGTACAGCAGCTTAGTATTGGACAGCAGAAAAAAGCGGCATTCGCACTCGCATTTACAAGCGAAACTCCGTGGCTTCTATTGGATGAACCGCTTGCAGCATTGGATTATGAAGGACAACAGCAATTAATAACGGCCATAAAGCAACGTAATGAGCATGGTCTCGGTACGATCATTATTAGCCACCAATGGGGGGAATTGCTACCGTTATTTGACCACCTTATTACACTCGATGAAACTGGACTAGTGGAGCAGCAACTAGCACAGTGGCAGTTACATGCGGACAGCATCGAACAGCTTTCGTATGAAAAATTAATAGATAAGCGAACAACGGAAAGCGACACGGTTGTAAGTAAAGTCGAAACGCAAAGAGCTGGGGAAATATTAGATGGAAAACCTGGAATAGATCGAAGCTTTGACAAATTTAATGGGGAAACAGACATTGATCGAAGCTTTGACAAGGCTAGCGGACGTAGTAGACCCTTCTGGAATCAGATATTTGATCCGAGATCGATTCTCGTAAGTCTATTGCTATGCAGTTCAGCGATTGTACTATGGAATGATTGGTTGTCGACGCTAGCTTACGGGATAATGGCGATCATCGTCATCAGTATCTTTCATCGTCATTGGCAAAAGTGGTTGTCTATATTGCTACCGTTCATTATGATGGCACTACTGTTCACAATAGTAGGGGGGCTCCAATTGACACCATTTGGCTTTGATCTAGAAAAAGCGAGTGGTGTTATGCTACGCATGACGCAATTAATTGTAATGATTGGCATAGCGTTGCCGATTATGGAGCTACTAACGCCTTTTCGGTTGCAGCGGGCTTTAGAGCAAAGCTTTGGGTGGCTATCGTTGATCCGCATACCGATCTATCAATACACGATGCTAATATCATTAATCTTTCGACTCATTCCTAATTTAGCGGCCAAATGGCAGAGAACTAATGTCATTGCAAGAGCGAAATTGAATATTCATGCAGCGATATCGTGGAATGGCATCGTTATGCTCATGATGCCATTTATGAGAGGCAGCTTAAAGCTTGCAGACCAACTTGCTACAAGCCTTGAACTTAGAGGTTTCGTCGTCTCTAAGCTCGGTCAGCGCGTAGTCTATAAAGTAAAGTGGCGAAAGCAGGATACTATATTGTTAATTATTGCGGTCGGCTATTGCTGCTTAATTGCAGTTGTTCGCTTAATGTAGCGATCCAGCTATGCGTTTGATCGGCTAAGAGGGTATTCCAGCCAATTAACTCGGCTGCTGCTACATTATGGTCGCTGTCATCTACGAACCAGATCGATGCAGCGTCGTTAAATTGTTCATGAAGCAGCGTAAACCATTGTGGATTCGGCTTGCTAAGACGAACTTGATCTGATACATGAATACGTTCAATATACATTTCATAAGGGGCTAGCAGAGGTTGGAGCCAATCGCTAAGATGATTGCTCATGATATGGATTTCTGCTAGCTGTGACCATTGCTGAAGGTACTGGAGCGCAGGCAATGGCTGTAACGCTTGGGCAATGAGTTCACGTTGCCGATCAATAGTGAGCTGAATGCCATATTGCTCTAACCATTGCCAAAACTGCCCCTCTGTATACTCTCCGATCCAAAGCTTCTTACTAATTTCTTTTTTATAGGATGCGTACAGTGTATCGATAGATGTATTCGCTACATTGGCTAAGTTCTGCCAAAGCTGTGGCGTAAGGTTGGCTGCGAGGACGCCGCCGACGTCGAGTACTAGAATGTTTTTCATGATATTCTCCCCTTAAATGGTAGTTCAAACAGCAGACTTTGATAACGAAGTGATGCAGAAAGCTTACTTGGCATCGAATCTTCCATTTTATTTGAGTTTATTGTTTTTGAAATCTACATAAAGCGACCATGGAATTACGAGTAGTGCGATGAAGGCTAGTATACTTCCGAATAGAAAGCCACTATTGATCCCAAAGCTTTCATTGAGCATACCTGCAATTAGCGGGCCAGAGAACATACCTACAGAATACAATGCTTGATATAGCCCCATCGCTGTTGCTCTAACATTACTTTCCACCCGGGATATAGCAAACGAAAGCAATAATGGTAGATGAAGTCCTTGTGCAAAGCCATTCAATATTTGCGTTATATACATGAGTGGTAATGAATCAACGAATATTAAAGCTAACGTACATAGTCCACTTATGAAAAAACTAATGGCAAATGTACCGCGATGATGCAGCTTTAGCATAATTGGATAAGCTACTATGGCAGCAATCGCATGTGGAATCATAAAGCAAGCGATTAGAATGGTCAGCTGAGTACCCGTTGCTCCAAGCTCAATCGCTTTAAGTGGCGTGAAGCCGAACATCGTAATGAAAAGAACGCCATGAGCGAGAATTGAGAGCAGCGAGGCAAACAAGACGCGCCGTGAATGGAGTACCGATCCAACGAGCTTAAAGGACATTCCCTTTTGCTTACTTGCTGGCGGCTGCTCGTATAATAGAAAGGAAAGCAACAAGCCAATTGCACCAATGATTGCGCCAACGATAAATGTTGTGCGATATTGATACAGATCGGATAACCAGCCTGAAGCGATCATTCCGATAAATTGGCCAATGACGGTGTACAAGCTAATTTGCGCCATTGCCTTTGGCATTTCCTCCTGCTTGAAATTGTTAGCATACATAATTGTGAACGCCACCCAAGTCGAAGCACATATTCCTGCTACCGCTCGCCCAAGCACTGGGAAGATCCAGATGTCAGGTGCTAGAAATAAGAGACAGCTACATACACTGCAAAGCATACCGACAATGATAAACGGCTTTCTTCTTTGTAAATGGTCAGATAGAATGCCTAGTGGAAAGCGAAATAATAGTTGGATTAATCCATATGTAGCTAAAACAACTCCAATAAATTGTAAAGAATAATTCGAATTGGATAAATGTGGTGTTAAGATGGGTACATAGATGTACATGGATATCCAGAAAAATAGCGTTACGAATAGAAAGATAACGGATTGAATTTTTCTAGATTGTAGATGGTTCATTAGAAATCCCTCCCTACAATAATGTAATTGAAACCATTCACTTTGTCACATCATTATTTTGCAGTGGTTAACCTAGTTTCGTTCGTCTATATAATATGGATGTTTTGAAGGAGGCGAAGCTGTCTAGCTCGAATGCAACTATTTCATTAAATATGACGTTAATGATGTATATGCTAGACGAAATAGTACCCAATAGTACATAGTAATATCATTAATTAGTGGAAACGAAAGGGGAAACATTGTGTTGAATGTAAATAAACGAAAAATATTGCTATATGTACTCATTATGCTGATCCCGTTAACGCTCTGGTCGTTAATGAACTCATCATCCGTAGTATTCGGTGCAGCAGTAGACAGCAAGGAGAAAAAAAGTATCCATATTGGAGCTAAGGTTGGGTACGATGGCCAGTATCAAGTTGGTATGCCAACACCTGTATTTGTTACGTTGAAAAATAACTTTGATCGTGATATTACAGGGGAATTGGTGCTAAATATTAGTACAGACCAAGCTAACACTGTTTCACATGTCGTTCCTGTTGAAATTGTCAGTGGCAGTGAAATTCAATTGAACATGGTTGTTGATGGCAATTTCAATGATAAGTTTAATTCTTTTCAATTTTTTGAAGGACATATGGAAAAGGGAGATCAGCTTGCAGTAACAGGTGATACTAACCTCGTAGGGAACAGTGTCGGATCAACAGCATTGGTCGGAATTATTGCAGCCGATCCTGATACTTTGAATTTTCTACTATTACTCAAAGGCCAAGGCTATGATCTTACGACAGTAATCATTGAAGAGGATTTTATTGCTGAAACAGCGGAATCACTCGATATGTTCAAAGTACTCGTACTGAATGATGTGATTACAAGTACATGGTCAGAGCAGAAAGTAGATGCTTTAACAGATTGGGTTGCCAAAGGTGGAACGTTATTAGTTGGTGGTGGTGCAAACTACGGCGAAACGATGAAAGCTATTACAGATATTGTACCGGTAAGTGGTCAAGGCGCAACGACGTTAACAGATACTTCGATAATTGAGCAATTTGCTCTATCAGAAAACCCGCTTGATCCCATTCAAATTACACAAGGTTCATTAATTCGTGGTCAGTCGATCTTAACGAGTAATGATACGCCAATCATTGCTCAACATAATGTAGGGCTAGGTAAAGTAATATATACCGCATTTGATTTGGGCTTAAAACCATTTTCGGTATGGGAAGGCAGAACTTCCTTTATCCAAACACTTTTATCTGAAAGTTTGATCCCGGCAGCTATGTCTGGAAACTACTATAATGAAGATATGAATTGGACATTACAGCAGGCAATTCAATATTTTCCAAGACTAAAAGCTCCTCCTGTAATGCTACTAATGCTAGTTTTCGCAATCTATGTCTTTCTAGTCGCTCCAATTTTATATATGATTTTGAAGCGTGTGGACAAGCGAGAATGGGCGTGGTGGATGATTCCAGCAAGTGCAGTGGTGACAACGATTATCGTAATCTATGCTGGCGCCATGAACAAAACGGAAAATTATGTTCACAATGTTGATATTGTTCAGCAATCAGGAGATACAACGATAGTGAGTGGTATTGGATCAGTGTTTCTGGCAAGTAACAAAGATATATCGATTAATGTTCCTAACAAACAGTATGTACGGCTATCACCGAACAATAGCAATGGTAATTATAATACGTTGAAAAGTAATAAAGAATATGTGATTCGATATGATGGGGATCATAAAGAGCTACAATGGAACGCAAATAAATATTGGACAACACGTAGTTTCTTGAAATCACCTGCCGTATATGGAAAAGATGAATTCGAACAAATCGACGTTTCTATCGAAAAACGAAATGACCAATTCATATTGATGATACAGAATAATACTGGTGTAGATATTTCTCATCTTGCGTTCATAAATGGTGGGAATGCGGAGCTTATTGGGCAACTAGCTAATGGTGAAAGTACAGAATTACCAATAACGACACCTTTACAATTTTCAATTGCTAATACATATCGAAGTTCCTATGGTCATCAAATCTTCCCTCAATCCTCGAACTACTGGGAAGAGTATGCACGTGAATCTTCATTAATAGACAATAGAACTTTAATTGGTGACTCTATTAAATTAATAGGCTTTAGTTATAGTGAGCAGTCTTTATACCAAGTCAACGACAAAAAAGTGAAGACAGATCAATTAACGATGTGGAATGTTAATCTTATGGATCTTATTTTTGAGCAAATGCCAGAGTCATATCTCGTAGAGCCAGTTGTAACGACTGAAGATAATGTTCAGCTTGAAAGACATGGGAACAATAACTTCTATCTTTACAATGGAGCTATTCTGCTCACTTATCCACTAAATGGAGCGAGTTCAGAAGCTAGTGCGACAGCTTCGTTTCAACCCGTTATTGAGCAGTATTATTTTAATGATTTTAATATGTCATTGTTTAACGAGGCTACGCAAGCTTGGGATATTTATAAAGGGGAACCAACGTTTGAGTTAGCAGATTATATTAATGCTAATAATGCTGTTGTATTTAAAATGGAAACAAAAAATGGTGGAGAGGGTGTTATTCCAACACTGCTTGTGGAAGGGGAATTACGCTAATGAGCATCGAACAAGAACAAGAACAGTTAATGATCGAGATTAAAGGTCTTAGTAAATCATTCGGCAACTTTCAAGCGTTGAAAGGAATCGATCTTTCGATAAAGAAAGGTACAGTCTTCGGGTTTGTTGGACCGAATGGAGCTGGTAAATCAACAACAATGTCAATTTTGGCTACTTTAATGCTGCCATCAGCAGGATATGCAAAAGTAGATGGGCTTGATGTAACAGAGCATCCACATCTTGTTAGAAAAAAAATAGGGTATATGCCAGACTTTTTCGGTGTATACGATCAATTGAAAACGAATGAGTACTTACATTTTTACGGTGCGAGTTATGGGCTAACGAAACCGGAACGAGATGCACTTATTCCGCAATTGCTAGAGCTAGTTAATTTATCAGATAAGCGAGAAGCCTATGTTGATTCATTATCGCGTGGAATGAAGCAAAGACTTTGCTTAGCAAGAAGCTTAGTTCATGATCCAGAATTACTTATTCTTGATGAGCCAGCTTCTGGCTTAGATCCACGTGCTCGTATCGAAATGCGTGAAATATTGAAAGAATTGAAAAGTATGGGGAAAACAATTATTATTTCTTCACATATTTTGCCTGAGCTAGCCGAAATGGTTGATGAGATTGGCGTTATCGAGCACGGGGAAATGATTGCAGTTGGTAATATTAGCAATATTCAGCAACAATTAATGGCTAAACGTCTAATTACGATCAAGCTAGCTAACGGTCAAGATCAACTTAAAGCATTTTTGGGGGATCATTCTCTAGTACAAGGTATGTTTGTAGACGGAGCGTCTGTACAAGTACAATTTTCCGGAAATGATGAGGAGCAAGCCAATCTGCTGCGTTTGATTATTGAAGCTGGCTATCCTGTTGTTTCGTTCCATGAAGCACAAACAGATCTAGAAGATATATTCCTAGCTATTACGAGAGGAGGAGCATCTGAACAATGAGTAACATTATAGCAAATATGAAGCAGTTGTTTATTAATCCAGTACTTGATAAAGAATATCGCTTAAGAATGCGCAGTGCCAAATCGATGTGGACGTTATTAAGTTATTTATTGGCGATTGGTTTGTTTGCAACAGCGACCTTTTTTATTGTCGGCATTGAGTCTAATGGAGCAGGCATTTATACGAATGATTTTAATGAAATACTATTTATTGTGATGAGTTTTGCTCAGCTAGGATTAATTGCATTTATGGCACCTGGACTAACGGCTGGCGTAATTAGTGGAGAACGTGAGAAACAGACGCTTAACTTATTATTAACAACACAGCAAAGTTCTTCATCCATTATTATTAGTAAATTAGTATCTAGCTTAAGTTTTATGTTCCTCATCGTGTTTAGTACATTACCAATCTATGGAATTGTATTTCTATATGGTGGAGTATCACCATCACAGCTACTTGCAGTGTTCGGTTTCTTCCTATTCAATATGCTTATATTCGGTGGATTTGGAATTTTGTTTTCAACATTGTTCAAACGTACGATGCTAGCGGTTATTGTGACGTATGGTATTGTTTTGTTCATGTTCGCAGGGACTGGGGTCATATTTTTGATCTGCTTTACTGCAATACAAGAATATATTTATAACGGTTCTAATAATACACCTGCTTATGTTGAATGGATTATTCATATTCTTGCATTCAACCCGGCATGTGCGTTACTTAGTATATTCGAACCAGAAATTTTTAAAGAGATAGTTAACAGAACAATGACAACGCAAAAAGGTTTTTATGATTATATACCAATGTGGTTAGAGTATATGTTGATTTATACTGTTATTCTTGTTGTGTGTCTGTGGCAGGCGATTAGGAAGCTCAGACCTATTAGAGGTCGTTCAAAACGCGGACTTTGATAACGATGATTATGCTAACGTAGCGTACTCGGCATCGCATTTGAAACGAACTTGGAAAGTACGGTTCGCATGTACCAAATACGTACACTTGCGCTTCCGCCTTTCTCAAGTATCGTCTCAACTGCTCGGTTCTGAAAGCCCGCTTTTTGAACCTTCATTGTAATTGGTCGTTCAAAACGCGGACTTTGATAACGATGATTATGCTGAAGTAGTATACTCGACATCGAATATGAAGTGAACGAAATTATTATAGGTAGAAATGGAGTCTGAATTAGGGGCTCCATTTCTGTTATTACGTATAGAGGGGAGTGAAGAAATGACTACGCTCATTACGTTATTAAGACGGATTCAAGCGAGATGGAATAAAGTATTTCTAATTGCCTCACTTGTAAAAGGTATTGTGATAGGAAGCGTCCTTCCGCTATTGCTGCTTATAGTCAGTCGGTTCATACCTATTTTATATAATGAATGGATTGCTATAGGCTTGTGGCTAGTAGCGATCATAATCGTACTTGCGATGAAATGGCGCCATCGGAGCAATGTGAAGGCTGCTGCTAGACTAGTAGATGCTGAGCTAGGGCAGGATGCGGTCATTACTGCTTTGGAGCTGGAAGAAGCAAGGCAACCGAATCTATTTCAAACGATGATCTTAGAGCAAGCAACGAACGCAACGACGAAGTATGAGCAAGATTTGAAGCTAAGACTACCAATGTCGTATGGTTGGAACGTTCGGAAATGGATTTCCTTAATGTCATTAACTATCGTCGTGCTATTATTATTGACTCTAATTCCTAATATGAAAAATGATAAAGCAAAGCAAATCGTAAGTAATAAGAAAGTGATTGAGCAGGTTGAAGAGCAGATCACCGAGATGAAAGAAACAGTAGAACAATCCCAGATTGATGAAGCGACGAAGGAGCAATTGCTCGCTTCGCTCAATGAACTGTTGAATCAGCTTGATATGAAGGAAGGCTTAACGTTAGAAAATGCTGATGAACTGGCACAGTCACTGGAAGAACTTGAGCAACTGAAGCAAGAGTCACTAGCGAAAATGGAGGAACTTGATCAGCTAGAGCAAGCATTAGCTAATGAGCCTCAATTAGAAGAATTTCAGAAAGCATTCAATGAAAGTCTCAATAAACCTCAAGCTCAGCGTGAGGAAGGCATGAAGCAAGCGATGCAAAGCCTTGACAGTGAAACTGCTAAAGCTTTAGCAGAAGCAATGGCGCAGCTGGCAGAGCAAAATAATGAGCTTGCCGAAGCGATGCAGCAATTAGCAGAGCAAGCACAAAGTGGAGAGTTGACTGAGCAAGCGATGAATGAGTTCAGTGAACAATTGTCAGAGCAGCTTTCCGCGGAGCAAATAGCTGCATTAGCATCGCAGCTAAGTCAGCAAATGCAACAAGGCATGGGTGCATTAAGTGAAAATATTGGATCATCTAATCAAGCTATAAGTGATCAATTAGCGAATGCTATCGCGCAAAGCAATGCTAATAGTGGATCTCAAGGTCAACCCCCTACTGGTAATAACCAAGGTCAAGGCCAAGGCCAAGGTCAAGATCAAGGACAAGGACAAGGACAAGGACAAGGACAGGGACAAGGTCAAGGACAAGGACAAGGTCAAGGTCAGGGTCAAGGACAGGGCCAAGGTCAAGGACAGGGACAGGGACAAGGTCAAGGTCAAGGTCAAGGAAGTGGCACCGGTGGGGGAGCAGGAACAGGTTCTGGCAATCATTCGACGATAACGACTCCGCGTAAATTTGCAGGATCAAGTGAGCCGAGCATTGATGGCGGACCGACAACTGGTGGGGATATTATCTCGGGCGGCACAGCCCCTTCGATCGAAGGGACTCAAGGAGATTATGCTGAAGTGTTTCGTGAATATGAGACAGAAGCGAAAGATTCTTTAACTCGTACGACGTTACCTGACCATGTACAAAGCAAGGTAAAACAATACTTTGACGCAATTCAGCCTTAGAGGTAGTTCAAAAAGCGGCCTTTGATAACGATGTAACGCGTTGTAGCTTATTCGACATCGCATTTGAAACGAACTTGGAAAGTACGGTTCGCGTGTACCAATTACGTACACTTGCGCTTCCGCCTTTCTCAAGTAGCGTCTCAACTGCTCGGTTCTGAAAGTCCACTTTTTGAACCTTTATTTAAAGTTATTTCAAAAGATTAAGTTCAAAATAACATATTCAATATCGAATATGGAGCGAGTCATGCTTTCGAAGCTACTTTTCATTTGCAAAGTAGTGATTCGAGAGGTCAGGAAAAGTTTTAGGAGGGATTCGATTGGAAGCTAAGCAGCAAATAGATGAAGCAATGAAACAAATTATACAACTTCAAGATGAGATCGGAAAAGTTATTGTAGGACAGAAGCAGGTTGTCGAGCAGTTAATCTGGTCTGTTATTGCGGGTGGGCATGTGCTACTAGAAGGTATTCCAGGACTAGGTAAAACGATGCTCGTTCGAACGCTTTCCGATGTGCTTTCGTTACAGTTTTCTCGTATACAATTTACACCGGATCTAATGCCTGCAGATATTACTGGGACGACATTAATAGATTTTGGTGTACAAGGGATTACGTCGCAACGATTCGGTAAAGGTCCGATTTTCGGCAATTTGGTGCTAGCAGATGAGATTAACCGTGCAACACCAAAGACACAAAGTGCGTTACTTGAAGCGATGCAAGAAGGTACTGTTACGGCAGGTGGAGAAAGCTACGCCTTGCCTAAGCCGTTTTTCGTATTAGCGACACAAAATCCAATTGAGCAGGAAGGAACATATCCACTTCCAGAAGCGCAATTAGACCGCTTTTTATTGAAAATCGGAATTGAATATCCGAATCGTGATGAATTGAAAGAAATCGTACGTAGAACGTCAGGGATGAAAGCACCACAAGCGCAAGTTGTGATGTCAGGCGAGCAATTACAAGCATTGCAAGCACTTGCTAAGCAGATCGTTATTTCTGAGGAGATGCTTGATGCGGCTGTTAGTATTACGATGCGAACTCATCGTCATGAAGAAGATGCTCCACAAGAAGTAAAGCAATTTGTGAGATACGGAGCGGGACCACGTGCCCTGCAATCATTAGTTGCAATAAGTAGAGTAAGAGCTTTATCGCAAGGTAGAGCACATGTATCATGGAATGATCTAATTACGGTGGCGGCCCCAGTACTACGTCATCGTATCGGACTTAGCTACGAGGCGCAAGCGCAAGGAATAGCTGGGGACCATATTGTGGAAAGTGTGATTACTTCCCTCAAAGGTAGTTCAAAAAGCGGACTTTGATAACGATGATTAAGCTTCGAGGGTTACTCGACATCGCATCTGAAGCGAACTTGGCAAGTACAGTTCGCATGTACCAAACACGTACATTTGCGCTTCCGCCTTGCTCAAGTAACGCTTCACCTGCTCGGTTCTGAAAGCCCACTTTTTGAACCTTCATTGGAAGCTTCGTGCTGAACATTGACCGCTTGTGTACTCGTGCCGTACACGTTGCTGGGTTATGTTTCATGGCTTTTGATAAAGGTGATTAATATATTCTATTGTAGTAAGAGAGGGGAATAATGATGTCTAGTGACTTACAGTCAAGTGCAGTAAACAGTAGTCATCAACAAGACGCTATGCAGTTACTTCAATTATTGTTTCCCGATCAGAGTTGGTTATCGACGCTTGATGGGATGATTATTCGCTCTAATTCTCGTGTTAAAGGAATGCTAGCTGGCAAGCGGAGATCGAGTCAACTAGGTAGTTCTCTTGAATTTGCAGATTATCGTCCTTATGTTAGTGGTGATGATGTGCGGAGAATTGATTGGAATTTATATGGTAGAACTTCCAAAGCTTATATTCGTCAATATTGGGATGAACAAGAACGTTCGTTCAATCTATATGTAGATAGTTCGAAATCAATGAGTAGTTTTGGTCGTGGAGATAGCAATAAGTGGTTATTCTCTTTACGACTTGCTGCTAGTGTTGGATATTTGTCATTAATATGTGAAGATAGAGTTCAAATTAATTTATTCAATGAACTAGCAATGATTGATCCGATTCCTTCGTTGTATGGCAAGCATGCCAAGTTCACACTGTTCAAACATCTCGGTCAGCTCATACACCATTATCGTAATGAAGATGGTCAATCGTTTGCTGATATTATAGGAAGAAATGGTGAAGGGTTACGAGTAGATATGAATTCAGCTGCTTCTGACCCTGATATGCAAGCGGATTGGAGCGATATGATGCGTGCTTTTCAAACAGGCGTGTCATTACCGAGACGAGCAGGCGTTACTTGGCTGTTTAGTGACGGATTGTATGATGAAGGACTTGAAAGCTTGCTCAGTCAATTACAAGCAAGAGGTCAAGAGGTTGTTTTTGTTCATATTTTACATGCAGAAGAATGGACTCCACATTTAGAAGGTGAATTGAAGCTCATTGATATTGAAACGAACCGCAAGACAGAAGTTGCAATTACACCAGCGATTTTAAGTAAATATGAGCAGGGTGTGGCACAATTCCAACTAACATTGAGACAGTTATGCGAATCTCGTGGCATAGCCTATTATGGTATGAATAGTAGTCTACCGTTTATGGAGCAATTTATCGGACTATTGAGTAGTGGAGAAACGATCAGCTACAAATAAATTGCTTGCTTAATTCAGCTCAACGAAGCCTATTTTTGAAGAAGAGTCAAATGGAGAAACTTTCCATCCATTTCCAACGTCTATGGATATGATTATTATTGAATAATTAATGGACGAAGAGGAGACATGAGCGATGGAAAATAGATGGGTAACGACGCTGCTTGCTGGCGTAATCGTAATGGTGGTAGCCGGCTGTATGGGGCCAACAAACTCAGCCGAACAAACGCTACAACATAGGCCTGTAACTAATGTTGGGAATGAGGATACAGTCAATGAAGTGATTGACGCGGAGGGTGTTGATAACAATAGGGAGGATGCTGAGGTTAAGGAAGAAAAACCATCGCTTGAGTCCGGTACCCCTGCATCTGAAGCTCCGAAGTTATCGATTGTGGTCGGTAACGCCGTCAAGTTGGAAACTTCATTGGAGCATGTACCAGCGACGTCCGATGGAACGGAATACACCATCGAGCCATATGGCGTGACCTTCGCGTTGACAACTGCAATGGGTGAACCTGTTGTTGAGGACGAGAGAATCGTTTTCTCGCAAGATTTGTCGGTAGATTTGTCAATAGTAGCAACGATATCGTATGAAGTGATGGCCAATATGAATTTGAATGAAGCAGTAGCTAAGGAGCAACAAGAGCACGATGGTGTTTTCAACGGTGAGTTTATCGAGACAATATCGAAAGGCGGACTGAATGGGAATCACAATCAATATAAAGATGATTCTGTCTTTTCGGGCGTTTTTTTCTACGAGTTTGATAAACATATTTTCCGAATCGAGTATCATTGTCCGATCGACGGCGTGGACGCAATGGTGCGAATTGTAAATGAAACTGTGGATTCAGTGAGGATGATGTAAATTGACTAAGTATCGTCGGCATTTAGGGGTATATGGAATTTGTTATCGTGATAATCAACTACTCGTCGTCCATAAAACAAGAGGACCATATAGGAACAGGTTTGATTTACCAGGCGGTACTATTGAACCTGATGAATCAATCATTCAAGCCATTTATCGTGAATTTCAAGAAGAAACTGGATTAATCATTAATGTAGACCACAATATTGGTACTTCAGAGTTCATTGTTAGGTATAACATAAACGAAAGTACCCATATTCAGCATATAGCCATTTTTCTTAAAGTGAGCATAGAGACGTCCATTGAAAGTTCTGTTATATCTGATGATACTTCCGGATCAGATTGGATTAATCTAGATGAAATTACAACAGAGAACTCTTCACCATTAGTCATAGCAGCTAAGGAGTACGTTGTAACTAATAAATTTGAAATGATAAGCCTAAGATTTGATGACTGGGTAGTGAATAAGGAAGAGATATAGAGTTTTCAACTAATCAACTTAGAAAGTGGTATAAAGAAAATTAATTTTAAAATTAAAGGGCGAATTCCCAAAAGTGAAGGTAGTGGGATGGGATGGATCTGGTGGGAAGAGAACATGAAAGATTCGCCACTTTAAGACGTTATTTTCCGATTTACTTATGTGCTTTCATTCTAATTGTGGGGAGTATAACTGTTTGGCTTATAAGTAAAGACGATAGTCCAACAGCTGTTAATTACTCTCAAATAACTGCTGACAACGGGGTTGTTCTACATGTGTTGCAGACGGAAGCGAATAGCATTTCCCTTAAAAGTATAAACGACAACGTCGTGCAATCGGGATTTAACGGAATCAATGGTGGATTCTTTTGGGACAATAACTTGCTAAGCATCGCGGTTATGGATGGGGTGCCGACAAACGGAAATGCTAAAGATTATGGCTCAGGCTGGTTTAACGCAAAGTATGCACGAGGGACTATCGTGTACGATCGAGTTTTAAAGAAGATCAACGTGCAACGCGCAGCAAGTGTTGACGAATTGCAAATGACAGATGAGACGAAGTTTTGGGCTCAGGGCGGAATCAGTATGAATTTAAGAGATGATAGTAATTGGTATAATGTAGCGGTTAAAGAAGAAGCGTTACCCTACCCAGACGAAAATCGACTTCGCAGTGGAATGGCCTATAATAGTTCAGGACAGATCTACCTGATCGTAACTTCTAACAAATGTACGGCTGAACAATTTCGTACTGCAATTAAGGAGCATATTGCGGTAGGGAAATTGAATGAGGCTATATTTCTAGATGGGGACGGTTCCTCACAACTACTCGCCGATAACGTCCAACTGAAGGGTGATGGTCGAACGGTAGTGCAGATGATCGTGATAGACGAGGCAAGTCGCTAGAAATGTTTATGGTCGCGGCTTATGTATGTAGAGAAGATCAAACGCGAAACTAGTTAATAATTAATCAAAAAAGACATTCCCATTATATATCACAGTAGGAGGTGGTTCTGTTTGCAATGGCTTTCGGCATCATCAGCTTGGTTTGGCATTTCTTTACTCGTTATTGTTGCGATGTACATCTTAAAAAAGAGTTATCAGCCGCGGATGATATCGAGTCATATATTATGGCGCCGAGCACTACAGGAACAAGAAGCGAACAAACCTTGGCAAAAGTTGAAGAAACGGCTGTTATTATGGCTGCAATTGTTGATAGCTTTATGTATCGTAATTGCGCTTATGGAACCGGTTATCGAGAAGTTTATCGCGAAAGATGAACATGTCATTATTGTACTTGATCGTTCGGCAAGTATGGTAGCGACGACTTCAGCGAGCGGTGAGAGCTATTTCCAATTAGCTAAGGATCGAATGATAGATTGGTTGAAAGCGGAGCTAGCTGGCAGTCCAATTACACTTATTGTAAATGGCGAATATCCACAAATTATTACAAGTAGAGAAAAGCAGGTTGATAAAGTTGTTAATGCCATTAATGAATTACAACCGTACTATGGTGTATCTGATGATGAAACAACATTATCGTTAGCGAGAGCTTTAGTTACAGAGGACGAACAACAAATCATTAGTCTGTATGTGGATCAAAGTTTTAAAGCGACCTCAATCCAGAAGGATGCGGGTCAAGCGAGTTCAAGTAGAGAGTACTGGAACATTATTGGTAATGACGAAGTGCAACGTAATGTGAATATTCGAAGCTTTACAGTTAATGCTGATGACAAGGATGAAGCAGAAGGGTTTGTGACGATTGCTCATCCACTTCATTTTGGGCAGTCGCTCGATTTAATGATTACGGCATACGATCATAACAATAAAGTTATCTCATCTGTAACGAAACAACAAGTAGCGAGTTCCTTACAATATACGACGATTGTAATGGATAAACTTCCACTAGGTACTTATTATAAAGCGGAATTAAAACTTACTGCTGGAGATCATAATGCGAGTGATAATCGGTTGTTTCAAGTGCTAGCACAACCATCTGAATACGATGTACTCCTTATAGCTGATGGGAATCTATTTCTTGAAAAGGCACTACAGCTTATGAATGCTGACATTACTAAGCTTGCACCAAACAGTGCGCCTCCTGTAGATTCGAAGTCTAATCCTTATCAATTAATCATTGTAGATGGCAGCTACGATCAATTAGTAGCTGATCCCGCTTGGCGTGACTATATGGACAAGCTACCGTTGTGGATAATTGATCATCCGAAGAAAGCGGACATAAGCTCATCAGCACCCGCTTCGCAAGAAGTCATTGTGACCGATCATGAAGTTACGCAATATATTACATTCCAAGATACGTACATTTCGCAAATGAGGAAATTAACGAATGCAGAGCTGAATTTTGGAACTGTCGTTGTGAAATATGGTGGCTTACCTGCTATTATAGCTGGCTATGACATGCAAAAACCTAGAATCCGGTTTACATTTTCATTGCAGGATACGGATCTCCCATTACGTGCAGAATTTCCCATTCTGATGATGCAATCTCTACAATATATGGTGAAGGGAGCGGCTGACCAATTGGGTAATTATCTAGTTGGCAGTGAACCAGCGATTACACTATCAACGAATACTGCAAGTAGCTATTGGCAAGCAATGAGTGATAATGGCACTACGGAGAAAAGTAATACGACTAGCTATGATCAAACTTTATTAGTACCATCTATTCCAGGGGTGTATCAGTTAGTCGAGCAAGATCGTAACAATGAGCGTGTACAAGCGAGAACTGCTGTTGTTCATGCGGAGCTATCTGAGTACTCCTATTCTATGAATAAGCAGCTTTCGGAGCTATCACAAGAGCAGTTGCAATTAAGCGATGTGGGTGAAGCGAAAGGCTTACAGACGATCATTCCTTGGCTTGCTATGCTTCTATTAGGTTGTCTTGTGTTGGAATGGGAGGTGTACCGTCGTGGGCTTTAATGTAGAACAGCCGTGGTGGTTAGTGTTACTGTTACTTATTCCATTGTATATATGGTTCATGATTAGATTCACAACTCGATTAGTAGGAGCGCGTAAAATTACTGCGATTGCTGTGCGCTCATTAATTTTATTACTGATTGTTTGTTTGATTGCAGAAATTATGCCATACCGTAGTAGTGATCGTAAAAATATTGTGTTTGCAGTTGACCGCTCTGCTTCAATTAGTAATAACGATATCGCACGGAGCTTTGTTAATGATGCCATTGCTGCAGGCGATGATAAGAGTTATCAAGCTATTCTTTCCTTTGCTAATGGCATTGCCATCGATCGAACGTTAACGCCATTACAATCATTAACTCAATTTCGAACGACGGTAGCCGAAGATGGCACGCAAATATCTAATGCATTGCGTCAAGCAAGTGGAATGTTAAGCCAGCAAGGTGGCGGTCGCATTGTTCTTATCAGTGATGGGAATGAAACGAACGGAGATATGCTGCGGGAAGCACAGTTATTGCAATCATTGAATATTGCGGTTGATGTCGTTGCGTTAGCATCACAGCAAGAGCAAGATGTTGCCATATCTGCCTTCAAAGTACCCGGTCAGCTTAAAGCTGGAGAGAAGTATCAACTATCGATCTCCCTTGACAGTACGTCAGCTACGAATGCGGTATTGTACATTTATGAAGATGACGAATTGATGAATCAATATGATGTGTCACTACTACAAGGTGAGAATACGTTTTTGCTGGATCAGTTTGCGACAGAAGCGGGGTTACATCAATATCGTGCAGTAGTACAAACATCGAATGATCATGAGCCGATTAATAATACGGCATATGGTCTAAGTAGAGTAGATGGTCCTGCGGGCGTACTCATTGTCGAAGGAAAACAAGGCAGCTCTATTAATATTGAAAATGCTTTATCCGCTTCGTATATTGGTTATCGAACGATTACAGTCGATGAGTTAAGCTATGAGCTAGCGGAATACGTGCAATATGACAGCATTATATTCAATAATGTAAATGCGGTTGATTTACCGCAAACTAAAATGGAGTATATCGAAACAGCTGTAAGAAACTATGGTGTTGGCTTTATGATGCTTGGTGGTAGTAACAGCTACGGGTTAGGTGGATACTTTGATACGCCCATTGAGCGGATTTTACCAGTCGATATGGAGCTAACCGGTAAGCGACAACTACCGAAGTTAGGTCTTATTCTAGTTATCGACCATTCAGGGAGTATGAGTGGCGATAAGCTTGAATTAGCGAAAGAAGCAGCAATTCGTACGGTCGAGTTGCTTCGTCCTGAGGATACGGTAGGTGTTATTGCCTTTGATGATATGCCAACTTGGGTTGTATCTCCAACGAAAGTAAGCAATAAGGAAGATATTATTTCGTCGATAAGTTCGATTAACGCTGCAGGTGGTACAAGTATTTATCCTGCACTACAGTCAGCTTATCAAGAAATGCTGACGCTTAATAGTGAACGTAAACATATTATTCTACTTACTGATGGACAGTCGGGAACGAATGATAACTATAAGCAATTAACAGACAATATGATCTCCAATATGATGACATTATCTACCGTCGCAGTTGGCAGTGATTCAGCAACGCAGCTACTGGAAAGCTTGGCGGCTAATGCAGGTGGTCGTTATTATTATACGGAGGATCAATCTACGCTCCCTGCTATTTTCAGTAGAGAGACAGCGTTAATGACACGTTCTTATATTGTAGACAAAACATTTGAACCGATCATTGGTCACGCTGGGGCATGGAGTCAACTATGGCGTAATGGTGTTCCAGAAGTAGATGCATACGTAGCAACAAGTGCGAAAGATTTGGCAGAAGTATCTTTATATACTCATATGGAAGATCCACTGCTAGCAAGATGGAATGTCGGTGCAGGAAAAACGGTTGCGCTGACGACTGATGTCAATGGAGAATGGGCTAGCTCATGGATTAATTGGAGTGAGTTTCCTAACGTATTTGTTGAATGGGTAAAATGGACCTACCCGCAATTCGTGTCTGCGCCATATACGATTGATGGTAGTAATAGTAATTCATTACATGTTACTGGTCATGATGGCTTGTCTCGCGGTGATCTAGGCATTGCTGTACACGATGGAGAAAGTGAACAGGTGTACCCACTTATTCCTGTAAGCAATGGTCAGTACGAGGTCGATTCCGGCGTATTAGCAAGTGGTGTTTACTTTACGCAAATTGGCGAGCTAACCTCAGTTGATGGTAGCAATACAATTCAAAATGGTGTAACGACTGGCTTTGTCGTTCCTTACTCAGCAGAATATCGCTTGAATATGGATTCAACGATTGGAGTAGAGTCTCTGACAGCATTAGCAGAGCTTACAGGAGGACGTGTCCTATCTCCGGACGACGCTGCCGATGTATTTCAATTTGAACCGACGCAAGTGAAGCAGCTCATCGATTGGAATAAAATGCTTCTGATGATCATTCTCTTATTATGGCTAGTTGATATTGGTAACCGTCGCTTATCATTGCCTTGGAAGTTTTGGCTCAATCGTGGATTAGCTATTGTTCAAATACAACGCAAGACACAATCGGTGCCGCAAACGACGAAAAGTGAGACGATGTCTCGTCTAGCGGAACGAAAAAGCTCCAAAGAGCAATGGTATGCGAGTATGAAGGAGACAACGCAAGTGGGGCAGTCAACTTGGGATGATGAGCCGAAGACTAATAAGCAGCAAGCTACAGATTCTAGTGCTGCGAAACGCGATTCCGTTCATACGACTTCGAATGTTGAGCACAATGCTACTAAGATGTCGACTGCTAAAGTAACGAGGGAGAATAGTGAAGATATTAAGGTCAATAAGCGGCCGGATCTATCTGCCTCGATAATTTCGAATAATGCTACCAATAGCAATCAAATTGATCAAATTAAGGTAGAACAGAGTAATAATGTCGATCAAGCGACTAAGGAGCAAACTAGAACAGAGCATATGAACCGATTATTAGCAGCAAAAAATCGCAAGAAGTAATATATCAATTAGATGATCAAGCATATACCGTTCACAAAAGATTGGACATCGACGCTTACGTTATGTAGAATTTGATCATAAGCTACTATATGCATTGAGAGGATGAACTTAAAAGTATGTTGAATGAAATTACAGCAGATGAATTACAAGCGAAACTTGAAGCGGGAGAATTGATTAACCTTATAGATGTTAGAGAACCAGATGAATGGGAAGCGGGACATATCGAGCAAGCACGCCTTATCCCTCTATCAGAATTCAATGCTCGCGTGGCAGAGGTTCATGCTGTTGAAGGTGAAGTTATCGTTATCTGTCGCAGTGGAGCTCGTAGTGGACGTGTATGTGAATTTATGCGTTTGCAGGGTTTTGATGTGACAAATGTTAGTGATGGTAATCTTGGCTGGCATGGTCCAGTCGTTCTTGGTCAATAAATAATAAGTTGAGTACTCCGTTCAAATGTGGTGATAAGACTACATTTGAACGGTTTTTTTATATTGTTTACTTGAAGGGGATAATACCACGTTGTAGTCCTTGACTTGATTTGCTTTTGATTCTACGGAAACTCGTTAGGAGTAGACAGGATAGCTGTAAATTGAAAGGGAAATGTAACCTACTGATAAAATAAAATACATATAAGCATTTCTCTTTCTTTCTGACTGGAGTTCAGAAAAACCTGTGACTAAGTAGAACAATCCCGTGAAGAAAATCATAAAAGGAATTGTTTCAAATTTAAATGTGGTTTTATTATCATAGTAAAAAATAAGAACGATTAGATTGTATATTGCCAAAATAAGAGCAATTGACCTAAATATAAATTTTAATATTCTCAACAAACGAACACCTCCTTATTTTGCCATATTTACATTATATATTAAGTTTTGTTGTATATGTTGAAAAGAATAGTTTTTGGTTCGTTGTAGAATCCTAACGAAAGTAATATATTGGGCGGTTTACCATAGCATTTAGTGCCATTTCATGTTATATTAGCTAACAAAATTATTTGTGATCATAAATTTTAACTCGAAAGTGAGCTGTGAACAATGACATTAACATATGAACAATTACAACAAATGCCGAAAGTAGAACTCCATCTTCATCTTGATGGAAGCATATTGCCTGCAACATTAATTGAATTAGCTGCCGAGCAGAATATGTCATTGCCAACGACGGATATATCCGAGCTCCGATCCTATATGACTGTGCCTGAACAATGTGAAGATTTGAATCAATATTTAAGCACTTTTGATTTTGTACTGCCCTTCACTCAGACTGCCAATGCACTCGAACGAATCGCGTATGAAATTCTCCAGCAATGTGCAGAGCAAAATGTTCGATATGTTGAAGTGCGCTTTGCACCGCAATTACATGTTAACAAAGGGTTAACGGTAGCTGATACATATCGACATGTCATCGCTGGGCTACAACGTGGTGAACAACAGTTTGGCGTTGTCGCACGCTGTATTGGTATTTGCTTGCGAGGTCATAGTGCCGAGCAAAATATGGAGGTAATTGAGGAAGCAGCCACATTTATCGGCAAAGGTCTCGTTGCGGTTGATCTTGCAGGGGCGGAGGCACTTTATCCACCAGCGCTCTATCGTGATATTTTTGCTAGAGCGGTGCAGCTTAACCTCCCTATAACGATTCATGCGGGAGAAGCTGGAGGCGCTCAAAATATTGATGTATCTGTTCATGAGTTGGGTGCATCGCGTATTGGACATGGCGTTCGCTTACAAGAAGACTTGCATATATTTAATGACATTAACAATCTACATATACCACTTGAATTTTGTCCGATAAGTAATTTACAGACGAAAGCCATTGAGAGTTGGGAGCAATATCCGCTAGTACAATACTTGAATGCAGGCATCATAGTTACGGTCAATACGGATAATCTTACGGTCTCGAATACGAATCTGACTAAAGAATTGTGGACGCTACAGCAGAAGTTATCACTATCATTAGAACAACTACTACAGCTTCAATATAATGCTGTACATGCTGTGTTTTTAGAAAAATCGGTGAAAGATACATTTATCGAGAAAATGGATGCGGAGCTTAGCGCTTGGAAAACGAAGATAGAGAGCTGATTATTCACTGATCGAAGTTGTAATAGCATATGCGATCCACCATTTCGATCATAGACATCCAATTTTAAGCTATAATGTTAGATCACAAAAGTGTCTTCATAAAACAACAATTTTTGCACAACAAGAGAAGGAGGGACAGCTATGAAAAGTATTCGTAAATATCGTCTGAATGATGTTGATCATATTAAATCTAGTGAAGATCGAGAAGAATACGAAAAAGATTATGCAAGATTAATTCAATCACCAGCCTTTCGTCGCTTACAAGGGAAATCGCAAGTTTTTGGCGCTGGTTCGGGTGATTATTATCGTACACGACTAACCCATTCCATCGAAGTATCGCAAATCGCCCGTGAAGTTTCGCGGAAATTGGGTAAATTATATCCGTTCCTCAATCAAGATATCCATCCAGGATTAAAGCTCGTTCCAGAGGTAGTAGAAATAGCATCACTTGCTCATGATCTTGGTCATCCTCCGTTCGGACATAAAGGTGAGGAAGTGTTGAATGAGCTTTTACAAGCAAAGTATGGGACGCAATATGAAGGTAATGCTCAGAACTTCCGCATTCTAATGTTTCTGGAGAAACGAGCAGGTAGCGATAAAGGATTAGATCTCACTGCAGCGGCACTACTCGCTATTAATAAATATCCATATCTGATTGGCGAGAACGGTAAGCAAAAAGGAGTATATAAAGCGGAGTGGGCAGGTATTTCTTACTTACGAGACTTATGGAAAATTCCTGAAGGATGCCGTACGCTTGAAGCGCAATTGATGGATCTATGTGATGATATCGCCTATTCGACGCATGATATTGAGGATGGTATCCGTGCAGGGAAAATACAATTAACAGAAGATTTTTTGTTAGATGCAAGATTAATTGATAATGTTGTACTAGAAATTGTAAATGATCCTGCGAGTATGTCGGCATTCCATTGGGCTAATATCGATATTCGTCAAATGGTTAGCGATGTTCTGGATGAATACTACTTGCAGTGGAAACGAATTTATGACAAGTATGGTCGAGAAGTTTCTCGTTCCCGCCGTGAGATGAAGGCACAATGGGTGAATCACTTTGCTTCGCTCGTAGGCATAATTGATGATCCGCATACGATTGGTTGGAAGAAAGTAACGTTTGTTAAGGATGGCGTCGAGGATGTCTATACACTCCGGACGATGGAAATATTGAAGAAGCTGGCATGGGTAACGATGATCAAAGATTTTCGTGTGCAGCGACTACAAAAACGTAGTGAAAATATGCTGCATAAGCTTTGGGAAAGCTTAGAGGATGAAGCTGCTGGAAGACTTATTCTTCCGCCAGATTGGATAGAATCTTATGATCGTCAAGAACAAGAATGGCCGTGGGAGAAATTAATTACCGACTATATTGCGGGAATGACTGATCATTACGCAGAAAAAGTATATACAGAATTATTTGCGAGTCGTAGTGGTTCCATCTATGAGCGGGACTAACTATAAGCATGAATAACGCACCAATGAAGCATGAATAGCAGCTTTCGATCATACTGTATAAGACAACCATCATTTAAGAGGAAGTTCCAAAATCAAACTTTCGAATGAAGGTCTTACTACTTGCCGATCGGAGGCGCATTTATGGAGCAGAAGCTTGACCATGAATTTTCAGAGGAAATCGTATTATCGGTTCAGGGGATGAGTTGCTCCGCTTGTGCAACTCGAATAGAGCGTAGATTGATACGTATGCCAGGTGTTGCAGAAGTTGCCGTTAGTTATCCACTTAGGACGGCATGGATTCAATCTTCTAGTAGAGAAATCGATGCCAAGCAGGTGATGCAATTAATAGAGCAGCTTGGTTTTATAGCACATATTCATTTATCAACGATCGAAGATATGAAACAAGAGAAACGTTTGCTACAGCGAAGATTATTGTGGGCAGGCGTTTTTACTATGCCGTTAATATGTTCGATGATTCAACATTTTGCTCCGTTGCATGGCCTGATAAATGTGCTGCCACACTGGCTATTCGCCCCGTGGCTACAGCTAATTTTGGCAACGATCGTACAATTGATTATCGGTGTTCCATTTTATATTAGTGCTTATCACGCAATAAGAGAAAAGCTTGCGAATATGGATGTACTTGTTGTCATTGGCACGACATCGGCATATTTGTATAGTCATTACGAGGTATTGCGTAATGGGCTTGATGGGATCTGGCAATATGCAAGCTATGAAACAGCAGCACTCTATTTTGAAAGTTCCGCCGTCGTCATTACCGCCGTTTTATTAGGGAAATATATTGAATTGAACGCTTCGCTCAAGCTACAGCAGGAGCATGATGCATTTGCTAAGCTAGAGGTTAATGAGTCATTAGTAGAACGAGACGGTCAGCTACAATCTATTCGTACTGAATTTGTTAAAGTTGATGATCTAGTTCATGTGCATGAGCAGCAATATATACCTGTCGATGGCATTGTACAACGTGGTGAGGCTTATGTCGAAGAAGCTTTGCTTACAGGTGAACAAGGGCTAATTAGTAAAGGCGTCGGCGACCGCTTATGGGCAGGGACATTCCAAGCGCAGGGCAATCTCGTTTTGCTAACTACAGCAACAGGGCATCAGACGATGCTGAATCGAATCCGGGAACTGGTAAGGCAAGGGCAACGTTCAAAGACCAGCATACAACGTCAAGTTGATAAGGTGATCCGTTGGTTTGTTCCGGCGATTCTTGTACTAGCTGTTACCACATTGCTTTGCTGGGTCATTTGGGGAGAGGCGGGTACATTAAGTGAGGGTGTATTCAGTGCGCTCGCTGTACTATTGGTCGCATGTCCATGTGCACTAGGGCTTGCCGCACCGATCTCATTGTCGATTACGAGTAGTAGACTTGTAAAGCATGGATTAATTGTGAAAGATGCTAGCGTATTAGAACGTCTTGCTGAGGTCGACGCTGTCATATTTGACAAGACGGGCACGCTAACAGAAGGAAAACTAAGTATTAATTATATGAAAAGCTTTAATATGTCACGGAGTCAGCTGTTAACTTATGTAGGTGCATTAGAGAAGAAGGAAGAACATCCTATTGCCCACGCTATTCAAATGGAATTGCGGTCACAAGCCGTTCGAGACAATTGGGCAACTGAATTAGCAATAGATGTTGACCGAGTAATATCTTACCCAGGGAGAGGTGTGACGGGCTATATTGCTAACAAGCAATTCATCGTTGGCAATGAGCGCTTACTAGAGCAGCACCATATTAAGTTACCAGCCCATATCGTTGAGATAGCTACAGAACGATTGATGCATGGTGAAACATTAATATATTGTATCCAAAATGAGCGCTGTGTCGGCTTGATTGGTCTTTCGGATGGACTGAAGCGGACCGCTAAGAAAAGTATTTTACTTCTGCAGAAGCTAGGTGTTCATACCATTATGGCGACTGGCGATCATCCTGCGCCAGCATATCGGATTGCAAGAGAAGTAGGCATCACTGATGTGAATGCGAAGCTGTTACCAGAACAAAAGCTAGAACTGCTACAAAAGCTACAAGCCAATGGTTCGACTATCGCAATGGTTGGTGACGGATGGAATGATGCTCCTGCGCTAGCAAGTGCGCATATTGGGATCGCGATGAGCAATAGTACGGAAGCAGCCCTGCATGCAGGGCATATGACATTATTATATTCACAGCTAACGAGCATTCCGATCTCGATCGAGATGAGCCGGATGACAGTCCGTAATATTAAGCAAAATCTTGGATTTGCATTAATTTATAATAGCATTATGCTTCCCTTTGCAGCACTAGGATTTCTTCAGCCGTGGATGGCAGGTATTGCGATGGCACTAAGTTCAGTTTGCGTTGTGTTCAACGCACTGTCATTGCATGTTCGTCTGAATCATGCCGAGAGAGCGGGGGAATCTGTATGCTGACGATGAGTAGCATGATCTTAGTCGTGATGACTGGTCTACTAAGTGCTGCACATTGTATCGGTATGTGCGGGGGGATCGTTACAGCAGTTACGCTGCAATCGCCACTTTCAGCGACGAAGACAACACTGCTCTATCATGCTGGTCGGGCATTTTCCTATACGTTGTTCGGGATAATACTTGGTACAGTCGGTTCATTTGTTGAAGTAGCAGGTCAATTAGCAGGAATAAAGGGGATCGCATCAATTGTTGGAGGCTGCTTTCTATTATTATGGGTATGGCGTAAATTTCAAATTCCCGGAATGAGCAAGTTGTCAGCAAAGCTACATAAAAATTTATTTAATGGTGTTAAATATATGCGGGGTGGGCAGCAGTGGTATGTTCTGGCAACAGGCGTTGCATTCGGTTTCTTACCATGCGGACTAACGTATGCGATGGGCATTGAAGCTGCTGCGACTGGTCACTGGTATACGGGTGGACTTACGATGTTGTTATTTGCTGTAGGGACATTTCCGGCGCTTCTGCTAGCGGCTTCGATCTCTATCGTTGCAAGTAAGAAATGGCGCAAAGTGATGCGTGAACTAGGAACTTGGACTGCAGTAATCATTGGAGTTATCTCTATACTGCGAGGTTTGGCGGCTGGGGGGATCATTCCGTCTGTTCATCATTGGTTATGGTGAAAAGTCGGGCATTGGTTACTCAGAAGCGGAATATGATCATTATGAAAACAGCAACCTCAATTGGCTGCTGTTTAGCTGTACCTTATTTCAAGATCAGGGTTTTATTTGCTTTATAGTAAATACCATTATCCAGTACTGCAATAGATTCGCTTGTTTCTACATCTTTTATTTTAAATAGTTTTGTACCTTTTTCATAATAATTAGAAAACAGATTCGGTAAATCATCACTTTCATTTGTAGAGTATTTTTTTATTGTTCCAATTTTATTATCAACCTCTGTAATGACTTCATCTGTCATCTTATAAACTTCATTATTCCAGGTCACAAGATAATAGGCCCAACTTTGCAATTGGTTAGGATTCGAATTCGAACATGCCACGAACAAAAACATCGAAATAAATATTAATGCTAACGATTTTTTCACTTCGAACCTCCTTCATTATATGGACAGATAATATTTTCAGTATAGAAAAGCGACCGCAGTTAATTCCAAGAGACTTAGCCCATTTAACATTACATTCTTGGTATTGATCCCAAAATTGAACCGTTTGTATTGCATTTGTAATTGCAGGATGAGAGTTATGATAAATGTTTAATTCCTTAATGACTATATAACGAAACCAAGCTGAATAATGTTTCAAATATTTGGAACGATAACCATATAGAGAAGATCTAATATTACCTGTATGTACATAGAGAGCTAAATCTTATTGTTATTAAAGGAGTTTCTTCATCTATAGTTTTCATTATCTTGTTGTTTATTATTGTCTCGTTTATGGATTCTATGAAAATACAGTGAGGAGGCGGTAGGGTGGATATTTTCAGTGATGCAGAGAATCGTGAGCAATACGAGAAATGCTATGATGAGAGTTTGAAGCTTTTTGGCATTCCTGCTAATTCGCTCAATATTGGGACGACTTACGGGCAAACACATGTGTTGCAGTTCGGTGATCCGAAGCTGCCACCGCTTGTTCTTATTCATGGTTATGCCATGAGCTCAGCGATATGGTACCCGAATGTACCTGCCTTTGCAAAGCAATATGCTGTATATGCGATTGATATCATCGGAGATATTGGTAAAAGCATGGCCAATCAAGTAATCTTGCATACAGAGCAAGTTGTAGCGTGGCTGCATGAAGTGCTGGATCATTTACAGCTCGATAAAGTGTACTTGGCAGGGCATTCTATTGGAGGTTATATTGCATTGCGATATGCTCTAACTCATCAGTCTCGAATTATTAAATTAGTGCTTTATGCCCCGGCTGCATCTTTTCATCGGCTAAGCTTGAAGTTTTTTTATTATGCATTTCCAGGCTTTCTGTTTCATACTGAAAAATGGATTGATCGAGCCTTTGGTTCACTATCCTCGCACAATAAGCCGCTCAATGAAGTATTTCGTCAGCAAATTATTGCTGGATTTCAACATTCGATGCCGCTGTTTCGTTTGTATCCTGTGAAAATAGACGAGGAGGAATTTGAAAAGTTAAGTCTTCCTGTCCTAATTATGATCGGGGAGACGGAATTACTCTATCCTGCTAATAAAGCAATGGATTATGCACGTAAAGTATTACCTCATGCCCAGTTACTTCTAGTTGCAGGAGCAAACCACTCCTTTATATTTGAGCAACCTAATGTCGTTAATAAAGCAACATTGACCTTTCTAGGCTACTCGTAATACTAATATGAAAAATGCTCTAAGAAGGAGGGAAGAAGGATAACTTCTTATATTTAGGTTAGGATTTATAAGAATTAATTAGGAAATGTTGACGGCGGACTAACAGTTGATGTGGATATGCGATAGCATACGACCTTGTTCAAGGATTTACAACTTAAATTGACTTCCAACAAATCCTTGAACAAAAGTCGATTGTAGCAGCTAATTGTACACTCGAACTATTTAACAGGTACACATATATCGCAATAATCATCTTCAGTCATCTCACTAATGTATCTTTCTAATATCGGCCTATTATCAATCTGATAGCCACTGTTATGCAAAGCAGGGAAGATTTCAGCCCACGCTTTTTGAATATCCTTTGTTGTGTGTTTGACTCTGTAAATAAAATAATCCCCTCCGGAAAGCTCACCTTCACAAATGGAATCATCAATTTGAACATCCTCTGAAATTACAATACAAGCATCATATCTACAATTTTCTGGAAGTGTTGTTTCTGGATTATCTTGCGAAATTCCAAATATAATTCCCGAAGTGTATAGATTGTTCTCCTTAGCCCAATTCTTTAACTTCTCCATTGCTTGAATATTAGCAGGACCATATGGACCAACTTGTCGCACATATGCAATGCGAGATTGTGGCAGAGTTTCTACGGTATGATTCATAGTCATCTTCTCCCTTATCAGTGAATTGTTACTACAATTCGAATACTATTATGATATAAAATAATAATCAATTATTTTTTTTGGAAAATGCTTAATGTCCATATTTCTTCTCATATTCTGTAGGCGACATGCCATTGTGACGTTTGAACAGCTTTGAGAAATAGAGGGCATCGTTAAAACCAACTGCATGAGCAACTTGATTCACTGGGATATGCTGAGCAAGCAATAACTGAGCTTGCTCTAGTCTCACCTTAATAAGATAAGCTAATGGTGATATGCCTGTCGTCTGTCTGAATAATTTACAGAGATGGCTACGGTGGTATCCGACGCGCTGGGCAAGCTCTTCAATAGTAATTGGCTGTGGGTAATGAAAATCGATATAAGCAATTGCTTCTTCAATTTGTCGTTGCGAAATTGTTTTATGATCGAATTTTTGTGATTGGAAAGGTGCGTTGGCTTGGCAATACTTAGCCAATAACAATTGGAAATAACCACTAGCTTCAAGCGAAGAATAGTTTTCATTAGAAGCGAGTAACGTAATGATTTGTTCGAAGAACGGATATATGTCCTCATTCGTTAACGATTGAACAATGGGATTTTTAGTCGAAATATTACTGCGCTGTAATATATGTTTGAATCGATTACCCTTAAACCCAATCCAACAATATTGCCAAGGTTCATGTTTGTCAGAGGTATACTGTACAGATTCACCTGGAAAGATGAAAAAACTATCCCCACTAGATAGAGAATAAGTATTTCCTCCAACTTTAATCTCACCTTTACCAGCCATCACATAGTGCACAATATAATACGGATGAATTAATGGTCCCATATTGTGTAAGGCATTTGTTTGAGCTTGTCCTGCAAATAATATATCGTCAATTTGAGGATCAAAGCTCGTATGTATACTCAAAAACTCTACCGTCTCACTCATGGATAAGACCCCCATAATATTATTAATAATTTAGCAAGTTAGTAAGACACGAACTACTTGATTGTAATACGAAAGGAAACTACAAATGTCCATATAACGATTCGAAAAATCTATATGCGTTATTACAATTAATAGATATATTATAAAGGAAGAATGCTTATAACAACAGCTAATTTACAATTTGAAAGGTAGGTAATTATCCATGTCTAAAATTACTTTTCTCGGTGCGGGAAGCACAATATTTGCAAGAAATGTACTAGGTGATGTCATGTTAACTCCTGCATTACAAGGCTTTGAATTGGCGTTATTCGATATTGATCCAACTCGTTTGAAAGAATCCGAAATTATATTGAAAAACATCTGTGAAACGGCAGGTAGTTCATGTCGGATTGTAGCATATCATGACCGTAAAGAAGCATTGAGGGGTGCATCTTATATTGTTAATGCGATTCAAGTAGGTGGCTACGACCCATGTACAATTACGGACTTTGAAATTCCGAAGAAATATGGTCTACGTCAAACGATTGCGGATACGATTGGCATCGGCGGCTTGTTCAGAAATCTGCGCACAATTCCAGTAATGATGGATTTTGCTAGAGATATTAATGAGGTTTGTCCAGATGCATTGTTCTTAAACTATACTAATCCAATGGCAGTATTAACGAATGTGATGACTACACAAGGCGGAGTTAACACAGTAGGTCTTTGTCATAGTGTACAAGTATGTGTGCAAGATTTGCTGAAGCATTTGGAAATAGACAATAGCGGCATTAAATCTAAAATAGCTGGAATTAATCATATGGCGTGGCTGCTAGAAATAACGAAGGATGGTCAAGATATTTATCCGGAAATAAAGCGACTTGCTAGATTGAAACAAGAAGAAAAACATCATGATATGGTACGTTATGAACTGATGGACAAGTTTGGTTACTACATTACGGAATCAAGTGAACATAATGCTGAATATCATCCTTACTTTATTAAGTCGCAATACCCTGAGCTAATTGAGCGCTTCAATATTCCATTGGATGAATATCCCCGACGTTGCATCGGTCAGATTAATGAGTGGAAGCAGAAGCGGGATGAGATTATGAACGATGCTCATCTAGAACATTCTCGCACACATGAATATGGATCTTATATTATGGAAGCGATCGAGACGAATATTCCTATTAAAATTGGTGGCAACGTCATGAATACTGGACTTATTACTAATTTACCAAAAGAAGCATGTGTAGAAGTACCATGTCTAGTTGATGCGAATGGCGTTCAACCAACATTTATTGGTGATCTTCCTCCACAGCTAGCTGCATTGAACCGTACGAATATTAACACACAATTATTAACGATTGAAGCAGCGATTACTGGCAAGAGGGAACATATTTATCACGCAGCTTTACTTGATCCTCATACGTCTGCGGAGTTGTCGATGGATCATATTGTTGCGCTATGTGATGAGTTGATCGAAGCACATGGTAGCTGGTTACCGACGTACAAGTAAGTTGGAAAGTGAAGTTCAGTTAATATACACAACAAACTCTTTGGAGTAGATTAATATAGCAAATTGAAGACACCTCTAAATATACGATTAGCATATCGCTTCGTATTACTTGGAGGTGTCTTTACCTGTGTGCAATAAGTTTGAATCTATATAGAGCAGAATGTTATTCTATAAACAGAAATGTACAATCTACGAGACCAATTATAAAAAGGGGATGAATGACGATGGAGCTGAATTTCAATGAGAATCAGATCAAGCTATGGGTCGCAAGAAACGTTCAATCATTAGGATTAGACGGCTCAAAGTTTGATGTTCGTTATATTTATAATCCAGGCGGTTTTGTTAATCAGTCCTACCGTGTATCTGATGGCGAAACAACTATACATATTAAACTAGCACGAACTGAAAAAGCCTACCGTCTCAAGCAGTGGGCATCAATAAGCGAGCATTTGTCTACACAATATAAGGCTCCTAGATTGATAGGAGAGATAACAGAGGAAATGATAGAGGGCTACACTTATGGGTTAGTGTTTCAATTTATTGAAGGGAAATCATTAAGTTCCATTTCTAATTCAAAACCAATCGTTGAGAATGTATTGCATTCACTACATCAATTACATATAGATAAACAGATCCAACAAATGATTCGAACCGATGAGCAAAACAATGTACAAGAGTTTGAGCAAAACGATATACAAGACGATGTAGAAGACAATGTGCAAGTCTACTCTTATGCAGATGCATTCGCAGAGGAATATATCACTCGATTCCAAGAAGATCTAGATATCATTAGATCTCAGCAACATTTGCTTGATTTCGTGACATCAGATTCAATCACTTGGTTCGAGAATGAAGTAGAAGCATTAGAACAACTAGTACGTTCTGCACCTTCATTTCAGCATAAAGCTTCAGATATCGTTCATAACGATATTAATTGGGAGAATGTATTAGTAGACAATAATAATAATTGTTGGATTATTGATTGGGATGACTTAACGGTAAGCGGTGATGCTGCAATGGATTATTCCGTCCTATTATGGCCGAAATATAATAAGAAAGAGTGGTCATATTGGAGCGAATTAGTTTTAACGTTGGCAGGTAGCGAACTTTGCGAAAGGTTACAATACTATTTCCGTGCAAAACTATTGGATGATGTCATTGATGTACTTGCTGACTACATTGAAGCAGAGGAAATACCTGAACTGAAAGAAATAACTCAAAAGCGGGCTAAAGAGATTCATCTGCGTGCCTACTCAGAGTATAAGAGCCTTTACGCGGGATAACCACTATGTGAGTTTCATCTGATACGAGCAAGGATTACTGGACATCGAATATGAAGGCTAATAATCATTGAAAGTACGGTTTAAGATACATCGAATGTGAAAGCTAATTGTATCGCTTCGTCTTGGGGTTGATCATCATACGTAACTGTTGCTGTAGCCACCCAAAGTCCAGACATCACAGGAATTCCTTCGCCGTGGTAGATACCGTGCTCATCAGGTGTCATCGTAAATTGGATCGTACCACAATCCATCGTTAACATATTAAGATTAACCGTAACTTTAGTATGTGATGGCAGCGAATTATCGGTATTTAGTTGATCCAATCTGTTAAGATCTGCTTCTGAATCCGAATATGTACCTACATTTGAACCTGGCAGTAGCTGTAATGTGAACGGACTATTAGTGAGAGCAACAGCGTTATCATGATCTATTTCAAATTGTAATGTCCCAATTGATGTTGCACTGGTTGCGGTTAGTTTCAGGAGTGATTGATCTCGTACAGTAGTCCCTTGTGCCACAATATAGCTATACCCTACACCGAATAATAGTACGAGTATGAGCAAGGTGAATAGTCTGGTTTTCCATTTGGTCACAAGATTTCCTCCCATAATTTGCGTTTTTTCTTTTATATCATCTATGGAGATGAACAGCGGCGTAGGCAGTACTAATTTATAATTCGTTCGTTACATAACTCTTGTTGAGACAATATTGTAACTAATATGTTATATGTAGCGGTGCTTGCTCTTTATGTATACAGGTGACATCATATAGTAATATCGTGTATAGTAAGACAGTAAACTAATTGAATAGCGTGTACTTAGGTTCTATTCTGCATATCGCATGATAGATGAAAAGGGAAGCTGGTGAAATTCCAGCGCGGACCCGCCACTGTAAGAATGGATATACGTTGTATATCAAAGTAATATTAAATGTCACTGGATAACAATAATCTGGGAAGACAATATTACAATTCATTCAAGTCAGGAGACCTGCCTAAGGAAATACAAGCATATTCCTACGTGGACTTAGGAGGTGTTGGATAAACTTAAACTTTATGAACTTATCGTTTAAGTAACGGCGTCTCCAACATCGGAGGACGCTATATTGTGTTGTACATGTGTATGAAATTAAATAAAGAAAAAGGGGATTGGAACAATGCTATCGAATTTCAAGAAAGCTATACAAGGTAATAAGGTTTTACTAATTATGATGCTAGCTATGATGTTGGCACTTACTGCATGTGGCGATAATAATGGAGTAAACGGTAACAATCAGAATCAAGGAGCTACGAATCAAAATCAAATTATCGTTGAAGATACAACGGGTACTGGGGCTTCTGCATCTGTCTATCCGATGACAGTGACTGATGCAAGCAATACAGAAGTAACGCTTACAGAAAGTCCTAAAGCAATCGTGTCAATCGTACCAAGTGAAACAGAAATTTTATTTGCAATCGGTTTGGGTAATAAAGTTGTAGGTGTGGATGGGTATAGTAATTATCCAGAAGAAACAGCTGAGATTGAAAAAGTAGGAGATTCCACTACTAATATAGAAGCAGTAATGGCGCTGGAACCAGATATCGTGATCGCTTCATCTAGTATGAATAGTGAAGCGATCACGAAGTTACGCGAGCTAGGTATTGTCGTGTACGCATCCGATCCATTAACTTACGATGAAGTAATTGCTCATACGAATGAACTAGGAGTATTATTAGATGCACAGGCTCAAGCAGGTGAGGTTGCAGCAGAGATGAATAAGGTGAAAGAAGACATCGTTGCTAAAGTAGCAAATGCTGATGCTCGTAAAGTTTACTTAGAGTTTGACGTTGGATACACTGTTGGTTCTGGCACATTTTTAGATGATCTTGTAACGATTGCAGGTGGTATTAATGTAGCTAATAGCCAACCAAGTTGGTATGAGGTTAATGCTGAGGCGGTTATTATTGAAAATCCAGCAGTTATTATTTATCCTGATTTTGGAGAGGAGCAAAGCTCTATTCTAGCAAGTATTCAGGCGCGCCCAGGTTGGGATGCGATTGATGCTGTGAAAAATAATGAAGTGGTTAAAGTTACTAATGATCCGCTAGTTCGTGTAGGTCCGCGCCTAGCGCAAGGATTATCTGAAATTGCAGCTGCCATTCATCCAGAGCTATTTCAATAAATATGAATAAGAAATTAATCGGATATGGAGGAGCAGCGATGCTCCTTCTTTTTATAACGATCATTACAGCGATTTCCCTTGGTTCATCAGGCATCTCATTGGCTGATGTGTGGGGGATATTGTGGCATTCACTGCCTTTTAATGATGATGCTCAAGCTTACTATTCGAAAGGTGAAATAGCCATCGTAACGCAAGTTCGGCTTTCTCGTGTACTACTTGCAGCTTTAGTAGGAGCATGCTTAGCATTAGCGGGCGTTGGTTTCCAAGGTGTACTCCGTAACCCATTAGCTGACCCCTATACATTAGGCGTCGCTTCAGGAAGCTCTGTCGGTGCAGCGTTTATAATATTAATGGGTTATCAAATGCTCCTAGGACTATGGACGATCCCACTGATTGCTTTTTGCACAGGGATTGTCACATTGTTCGGAGTCATTGCATTAGCCAAATCTCAAGGATCGATGCAAATTCAGACACTTGTGCTTGCTGGAGTTATTATTCAATCTTTTCTAGGTTCATTTGTATCATTAATGGTATCGATGTCAAACGGCGTCGTGAATGAAATATTGTTCTGGATTATGGGTTCAATTTCTATGAAAAGTTGGGAACATGTCTATATGCTCTTCCCATTTTTAATTATTGCAGTGCCGATTCTTATGTACTTTGGTCAAATTTTGAATTTACTAGCACTTGGCGAACGCGAAGCTGCTTATATGGGCGTCAATGTTGAGCGTAGTAAAATCATCGTACTTATTGTTTGCACATTGTTAACAGCTGCGGCTGTATCTGTGTCTGGCGTCATAGGTTTTGTTGGACTTGTTGTGCCTCATCTCATAAGATTGATAGTAGGTCCAGATTATCGTATTCTTATCCCATTATCAGCTATCGGCGGTGGAATCTATATGATCATGGCAGATACGATCGCTAGATTAGCGCTAAGTCCGAAGGAATTGCCACTGGGTGTTATTACGGCATTAATTGGCGCCCCAATCTTCGCTTACTTACTAACAAAGAAAAACCGTAAGGAAGGCGGTGTTCAATCCTTATGATTGAAGCACAGTCATTAAGCTATCGGTATGACTCGATTGATATTTTTCGGGATTTGAACTTTTCCTTCGAAATGAATCGCTTTTATGGCATTATTGGTCCTAATGGAGCGGGTAAATCAACATTACTTCAACTGCTAGCTGGAGTAAGAAAGCCAACAAGCGGTTCTGTACTGTTTCAAGAGCAACCTATTCATCGTCTCCCACGTAAATTGATAGCTCAGAAGGTTGCTGTGTTACAACAAGGGGGTCTGCCGCCGCTTGGTTTTACGGTGCGTGAAGTCATTGAGATGGGGCGATTTCCTTATCAGAGTTGGCTCGGTGGTGAAAAGACTAATATAGATGGTATTATTAATGAAGCGATACAATTAACGGGGTTAACTAATCTAGTTCATCGTAAATTAGATCAATTAAGCGGTGGTGAACGTCAGCGAGTCGCTTTAGCCAAATTAATTGTACAGCAACCGGAAATTATTTTATTAGATGAGCCAACAACGTATCTAGATATTGGCTATCAGCAAATTATTATGGATGTAGTGAAAAGCTGGCAGCAACAAAAACAATTGTTAGTTATCGCCGTTATGCATGATCTGAATGTATCTGCATTGTACTGCGATCAATTACTAGCTTTGCATAATGGGCAAATCATCGCTTCAGGGACACCGGAGCAAGTACTTACTGTAGATAGAATGAAAGAAATGTATAATGCATCTACTGTTATCATTCAACATCCAGTCAACCAATCACCACAGTTATTGTTATCGTAAACTAAAGGAGAATGATTATTTATGGAAAAGTGGACAGAACAACAATTACAACAATACATTTCGCGTATTCAGTTACCTGAAGAACAATTTGCTCAGCAAGCAAGAGAACATTCTGATCAATTAACGAAACCTCCTGGAAGTCTAGGAAAGCTTGAAGTTATTACGGCACAATTAGCGGCTATAACTGGAAAACTATGGCCAGATCTTAGTAAACGTTCGGTCATCATTATGGCTGGTGATCATGGCGTATGCGACGAAGGAATTAGTGCATTTCCACAATCGGTAACCCCGCAAATGGTTCTTAATTTCTTAAGTGGTGGAGCTGCCGTTAATGTACTGGCAAGAGGCGCTCATGCTGATGTTGTCTGTGTAGATATTGGCGTAGCAGCTGATCTTGAACATCCTCAATTACGTTCTCACAAAATTAGGTACGGCACAGCAAACATGGCAATAGGTGCAGCGATGTCGCGTGAGGAAGCAATTCAAGCTATTCAAGTAGGAATCGAAGTAGTAGAAGAGCAATATGGACAAGGTGTCCGCATGTTTGCTACTGGTGAGATGGGAATTGGTAATACGACGGCAAGTGCTGCGATTGTAAGTGTATTAGCTAAGTTAGATGCAACTGCAGCAGCAGGTAGAGGGACAGGTATTAATGATGCGATGCTTCAGCACAAAATTAATATTATTGAACGTTCAATCGCAGTGAATGCACCTAATGAGGATGATCCGCTTGATGTATTAGCTAAAATTGGCGGATTAGAAATTGCAGGCTTAGTTGGTGTAATGATCGGAGCAGCTAGAAACCGTTGTCCAGTTATTATTGATGGATATATATCAACTGCTGCTGCACTAGTAGCTGCGAAGTTAAGTGCTAACGCCGCACGATATATGATTGCATCACATCAATCACAAGAGCAAGGTCATGTTCATGCGCTTGCATCTATTAGTCTGCAGCCGATGATTCAATTAGATCTGCGAGTTGGTGAAGGAACTGGAGCAGTATTATGCTTCCATTTCATCGATGCAGCATTGAGCTTGATGCAGGAAATGGCGACCTTCGCAAGTGCTGGTATTGATGGTCAAGAGGACTAGGCGTCGAGAAGGGATTGAATAGATGATTACACTGGTTACAGGCGGCGCACGTAGTGGCAAAAGTCGATTTGCTGAGCAATTTTCAAGCTCCGCAAAAACATACGGCATTTATATTGCGACCGCGCAAGCATTTGACCAAGAGATGCGCGAGCGTATTGCACTGCATCGCACACAACGCGACAATGAATCGTTTCATTGGGAAACATGGGAAGCGCCATTGCAGCTTACTCATTGTCTAGAAAGCATTCTTCGCTATATCGAAGATAATGAGTTATTGGAAGAACCAGTCATATTGATTGATTGTATGACGATTTGGCTCAGTAATTGGTTTATGGAATTAGATGTGGAAAATACGGGCAATGAGCAGCTGCTTGAAGTGATCAATACATTTCTGCAATATTTGCAACAGTATCCATACTCGGTCGTTATCGTGAGTAATGAGGTCGGGAGTGGTATTGTACCGATGAACAAGCTTAGTAGAATGTATCGCGATGAAGCGGGTCGTCTTAACCAACGTATTGCTACGTTAGCAGATAAAGTGTTTCTCGTTACAGCTGGCATTCCGCTTGAATTGAAGTCACTTGCTTACAAGCTGGAGGGACATTGATGTGGTATAGTTTGCAAGAATGGCTGCTTATTATCGTTGCAGCCATTCTAATCGATTGGGTCATCGGAGATCCGAAATGGCCAACTCACCCCGTTATTTGGATGGGACGATGGATTAAGTGGCTACAAGGGAAGTTGTATCAAGCGGAGCGAAGCTATAGTGATCGCTCCCTTCTATATCGAGGAATGATCCTTACAGTAAGTACGATTGTACTTGTTGGAGTCCTGATGGTCAGCATCCATGCACTGACCTATGCTATTCATCCATGGCTATCTTATATTGTCTCGGCCTGGTTGCTATCGACAACGATTGCTGTTAAAGGGTTGAAGGATGCCGGAAATCTAGTTTACGAACCATTAATTAGTGGAGATATGGATGGCGCTCGCCGTTATGTTGGCTATATTGTTAGTCGTGACAGTGAAGTAATGGATGAGGGCGATATGACGAGGGCTACAGTGGAAACGATTGCCGAAAATATTGTAGATGCATTCGTCTCACCAATATTTTGGGCGTTTATTGGTGGTGCACCACTGGCGATGGTCTATCGCGCAACGAATACACTTGATTCTATGGTTGGTTACCGTAATGAAAAGTATGAATATTACGGTAAGTGTTCGGCTCGGTTAGATGATATACTTAATTATATTCCGGCGAGATTGACTGGCTTCATTATTGTGATGATCGCATGGTTGCATCCAAAGCTTGATGGACGTAAAAGCTATCAAGCTTTGTTCACTTTTGCCAAGCGACATCCTAGTCCTAACAGTGGAATTCCCGAATCAGCAGTTGCGGGAGCACTTCATATTGAATTAGGAGGACGCAATCGTTACTTTGGCGAGTGGCATGAACGCGCTCGACTAGGATGGCCGCTGCAACCATTACAAGCGCTTCATATTAAGATGAGTATTAGCGTATTATACGGTGTACGGATTTGGATTTTAATAGGGGTGAGCGCAGCGTGGATAATGATGACCGTCAACAAATAAAACAATATATATATGGATGTGTAGCAGCAATACAGTTTCTAACGATATTGCCTATTCGTATGCAGATTGAGTTTGAAAAAAACATTCTACATAAAAGTGTTATCTTTTTCCCTGTTGTAGGTGTAATACTTGGATTAATCATTAGTTTATTGGGCTGGGGATTGAGCTATGCTGCACCGGCTAATCTCGGAGCGTTATTACTCGTTATTGTGTGGATTGTACTAACAGGCGGTTTACATCTAGATGGACTGATGGATAGTGCGGATGGATTATTAAGCTCGAGAAACAGGGATCAAATGCTTGATATTATGAAGGATAGTAGAGTAGGTGCTTTTGGCGTAATTAGCGCGATTGTAATTATAGCGCTGAAATGGTCAGCGCTAGCCTATTTGCTACAAGAAGTTGCTACTAAGCAAATTTCTATCGCTTGGTTAGTATTAATTATTGTAGGCACAGCGATGTGGAGTAGATGGTGGATGGTTATTGCCGTTTCGAGCTGGAAGCCAGCGCGAAGTAATGGGCTTGCATCGATGTTTCATGGAATAAGGCGCCAATATGTAAGTGCAGCAACGACGACAACTTTATTTATATATTTAATGGCATTAATGATTTATACCATTAACGTTCCGCTAAATAACGATTTTTTCTGGTTAGCACTGCTTATTCCGATGTTATCGGCAATCGTTGGCTGGGTTGCAGCGAAATGGATGAAAGCCAAATTAGGTGGGTTAACCGGGGATACTTATGGTGCGATGACAGAGTTGATTGAAGCAGTGACTCTAGTAATCGCCGTCATGTTTATCCACGCTGTCCTGTGAGGGGAAGTTCAAAATGCGAGCTTTGATAACGATGGTTGGCTTCGTTGCGTATTCGACATCGAATATGAAGCGAACTTGGAAAGTACGGTTCGCGTGTACCAATAACGTACACTTGCGCTTCCGTCTTTCTCAAGTAGCGCTTCATCTTCTTGGTTCTGAAAGCCCGCTTTTTGAACCTTCATTGGAATAGGTAGTTCGAAAAGCGGACTTTGATAACGATGGGTATGCTACCGTAGCGTATTCGACGTCGAAGATGAAACGAACTTGGAAAGTAAAGGATAAGCTTTCGATGTATGTTTCTTGCAGAAACATTGTAGGATCGCGTGTACGTACTAATGTACACTTGCGCTTCCGCCTTTCTCAAGTAACGCTTAATCTTCTTGGTTCTGAAAGCCCACATTTTGAACCTTTATTTGAAGGGGAAGTTCAAAAAGCGGACTTTGATAACGATGATTGACTTCGTAGTTTATTCGACATCGAATATGAAACGAACTTGGAAAGTAAAGCATAAGCTTTCGATGTATGTTTCTTGCAGAAACATTGTAGGATCGCGTATACGTACTAATGTACACTTGCGCTTCCGCCTTTCTCAAGTAACGCTTAATCTTCTTGGTTCTGAAAGCCCACTTTTTGAACCTTTATTGGAATTGGAAGTTTCGAGTATTTAACCGCTTGTGTACTCGTACCGTACACGTTGCTGAGTTTCGTTTCAATGCTTTTGAAAACGAGGTAACAAGCTGGAGCTTATTCGACATCGAATATAAATGTTTCGCTTTTGCTTCGGATGGGAATAATGAGAGGAGGAATACAATTGCTTGAAAGATATGGACATGGCGGTGATTTGCGTTCTGCCACTGAATTATATGGTGTGGAAGAAGATCGCTTATTAGACTTCAGCTCCAATATGAATCCATTAGGTCCGCCACAAGTTGTAGCGGAAATATTGTCGCAATATATGCAGCATATTACAAAGTATCCTGACCCAGCGAGTCGTCAGTTAAGAGAAGCGATAGCGAGTAGGCACCAGATTCATTCGGAAGAGGTACTGGTAGGTAATGGCGCAGCGGAATTAATAGATCTTATTGTTCGTTATTACGAACCGAAAACTGCGGCAATTGTCGCGCCTTCTTTTATTGAATACGAGCAAGCACTGCAAAAAGCTGGCTGTGAAATTACATATATTGAAAGTAACGCAGAAGATGGATTTGCGCCTAATGAACAGCAGATAGACGAACTTATTAAGCAACAATCTATCGAGTTCTATATGCTCGGACATCCGAATAATCCTACGGGGCAATTGCTTCGTGAACAGACGGTGACTAATCTTCTGCAATCAGGTGCAATTGTTGTGCTAGATGAAGCATTTCTAGATTTTCATCAAGACGAGGATGAGCTTAGCTGGATATCAAACATTAATACGTACAGTAATCTCTTTGTTATTCGGTCGATGACGAAATTTTATTCGATTCCCGGAATACGACTTGGTTATATCGTCGGCCCCGCTCATTCGCTACAAGAAATGAAGCATATGCAGTATCCATGGAGCGTAAATTCATTAGCGCAATTTATTGGGCATGCTGTGTTGCAAGAGCATTCATTTGCTAGTCAAACAAAGGCGTGGTTAATTGAGGAAGCACAGTGGATGTATGATCAGCTTCAGGGTCTACAGCTAAAGCCTTTTCGCACAGTTACCAATTATATATTAGTTGATCTTTCTTATGGCTATAATATAACAGCCTCAGCTTTGCAACATCTAATGGGTATGCAAGGTGTATTAATTCGTGATGCGAGTACATTTAGAGGATTAGGGGCGTCATATATAAGATTGGCAATAAAGTCACGCCAGCAAAACATCGAATGTCTACGTGTATTAGCAGCTAATCTAGCATCGTATAGAAAGGATGCTGGTGATGAATTGCAATAAAAATGGAAGTGAGCAAGCGCGATATTCGATCACGCAGCCATTTCAATCTGAGAGCAACCCGTTTACTTCACAGTTTCAGCAGCATCTGTCTATAAGATATCGTCATCATTATATTGTGATCGAAAGTAACCTGCCTTTAAAAGTAATAAGTAGCGCTGTATGGAACGGTGGTATAAGCACTGCACAGGCGTTTATTAATTATCGAGTGCCACTTCATTATGAAAGTAATGACCCGATCCATGACATGGTTGAGCTTATTGCTAAGGAACAGCTTGCGGAAAATAAAACCGTTGGTCTAATGACAGCGGCGAACTTATGTGACGCAGTTATCGGAGAGTGCCACCATGAGGACTATAGTTTACTTGTACTCGTTACATCGGGTACGTCTAATGCGGCGCGAGCTGGGCAGCCTCGTCAGACGTATCCGGCATATCATGCAGGAACGATTAACATATTTGTTATGATCGATGGGAGATTGAGTGAAGCGGCGATTATTAATAGTCTAATAACAGCGACGGAAGCAAAATGCGCGGCCCTTGCCGATTATGGCATAACAGAGCAAAGTAATGGACTTATTGCAACAGGAACAACGACGGATGCAATGGTCATCGCTTCAACGCAACGAGAATGTTATATTCACGAGCATTTGTATGCAGGAACGGCGACAGAATTAGGCTGCCAGCTTGCAGAGCTTGTATACAAAGCAGTATACAAGGCCGTTTCATCGCAACATGAGTAATTACAACATCCACCTTCAGTATGACTTTCTGGAACGTGAAGCGTATTGAGCGGGTAATGGAAAGCATGCGGAGGCTAACAATGCATAAAAAATGGGTAGCGCTTATTTGTAGTACTTGTATTCTAGCTTGTACGGCATTTGATACAGAAGTTGATTCAACTCCTGTTGCGAAGTTTGCTGTCGATAAGGAAACGTATCATATTGGTGAAACGATTACGTATACGAATTTAAGCTACGATCCAGATTCAGAGTCTGTTTTCTTATCATGGACTGGGAAGCAAGAGGCTTTCTTTGAAGCGGGAACGCATGAAGTATCACTCGTTGCAACTGACAAAAATGGTAATGTAAGTGAAACTTATACTAAGGAAATCGAAGTAACTGATCACGTTATGTTTACTGAATTCGAATATGGTGTATATTTTGCGAAAGTGGGCTCTTATATTAAAGCGTCAGATTCCGTATTCAATTCGCAACTGTTACAAATCCCCCAATCCGCCCACAAAACGACATACGATACTACTCGTAAGCTACTTGTAAGTGATAGCCCCGAAAATATTAGAACATCAGGGATATTATATCAAGATCATATTAATGGGAAAGCACGTCTTTATGCGAACCATGTTAATAAATCAGGTGGAAATATCCAGCTGGCTATATTAGCGACGAATAATGGATCTGAGCCAGTTATATTGGTAACTAAGAATGCCGGTGAGGTACTCCCATCGAAATATGCAATGCTACTTGGTAGTGAAGCTGCTGTCGATTTCTTAATGAACAACGAGACTGTAGAAGAATTCGTCGTACAACCAGGAGAGACGATCATCTACCGTCAGTTCCCAACACTTTTCCCGGAGTATGGCATTAATGCGATATTTGATGTTGAAGCGACGGGTCAATTACAAATGACATTTGCAGCAGATACAGCTGCAAGTACGAATATGCTTTCACTTTCGAAATTAGCGTATGATGGGCATATTAGAGGGATATTTGAGGCTTCTGCTATTCATTGGGAATTGAATATGTCAAAAGTAGGCACTAAGAAAATACAAAGACTTGTTATCGGTGATGGTAATGCCGATCCATTCGTTAATGGATATGATGTGCAGCGTGATGTAGCGACGAAGCTATCGGGCAATTATGGCGCAGTTTACCATATAACGATACATAATCCTCATAATATGGCCGTACTATTAATGGCTAGAGGAGGTTCCTTCAAAGGAGCGTTCAAAGTGAATGGACAATTTGTACGCGTACCAATATCTGGTGTGTTAGCACCAATGGATGGGTTCGTATCACTAGGACAAACATCGAAGAAAGACAAGAAATTAACGATAGAATTTATTCCGCCAGCAGGATCTTCATTCCCGCTGCAGCTTATCTTCTATCCGTTAGATGCAAGAATAGATCTGATGAAGTAGGTTGATTGGAGATTAATACCCAGATAATAGAAAGTAAGAAGTAATTCTGCGGTCTTCTATTCCTGGAGCATAGAGGGGCTCTTGCCCAATCACTACATCTGTTACGAAAGATCCATTATCATCAATATAAAGCTTATATATTCGATCACCTACAGCGGCAGAGGAAGCATAATTAGCATTATAGCTTTCTATAATATTGAATTTATCACCTTCAAATATGCCTACACATTGTGAATGGTTATCAATCTCTTGATGAGTAGAGCAGTGAATTTCGTTATTGCTCAGGAAGTTCCAATGATCAGATATACGAATAACACCTTCAGGCTTGTATCCCCAGTCCACTTCCTTATTATAGAAGCTTTTACTATATGGAGACTTGTACACTTTCTTAAAATTCTGATTAATGAAGTCACATAACGCATAAATTGCTTCTTTGTTTGCGTTTCTCACAGATTATCAATCTCCTTTTATGTTGTATAGTAGAGTATACCGTAATACTAACGATAAACATAATGATACGAATGGTGAGTTGGGCGATATTCATTACAGAGCAGGAAGCTATAAGCTAGTGAATTTCAATTTAGGTGCAAAGTGGGGATGGACTGTAGTAGAATATATACTAGACTAAAAAAAGTAGCACAGAATTGAGATGAATGGGAGACGATTGCATGGAGCCTTTATATTGGGTGATAGGTTATGTACTGTTTCTAAATGTGTATCTGTATTGGATAATGGGTAAGGATAAAGAATGTGCACGTCGCAATACAGCTCGTATTCCTGAACGTCATATTTTTATATTTAGCGCATTAGGCGGAGCAGTAGGCACTTATATGGCGATGTATCATTTCCGTCATAAAACAAAACATCGTAGCTTTAAGATTGGTATTCCAGCTATTATTATCATTCAGAGTATACTTGTTATTTTACTAGTAGGAGCGTTGAATTAATGGACTTTCGTATGAACTACTTATCATTTTTCGTTATCCAATCGGAAAGTGAAAAGGGCTCGGTAGGTAGCTACAAAGCATTCAAGCATTATCAAACGATGGATGGTGAAGAATACGCAGATAGCGCATTGAAATCATTTCTCGATGAAGAATTTGTAAAAATTGTTAAGCGTAAAGTCGAGCGTCATCCTAACACTCCCAATGCTCCAACTAAAGTGGGGATGTTTATGGTGGAACCAGGCTATGAGCTAGGCAGCAATGGGAATTATAATTTGTTTCAACGTATTCGTGAAGCAGGCGATAAGGAACGATTTCATAGCTTAAGCGATGAATTAGTACGCGTCTATATGGATACTTCAGCTGTTCGCGGTGGTGCATTTATCGTTGCACTTTGCACGTTGAATATGCTCTTTGACGAGCCTTTTCTGTTCATTTTAAAATGTGACTTTGAGCCGAAAATTGCACGAATCTCGGATGAGAGAAGCTTAATTGCGCAAGTAGAGATGGCATTTAGTGCGCGGAGTATTAAGTCAATTCAATATCCTCATATGGAGCAAGACGGCATTCTCGAGCGATGGGAACTGAAAATCCATCAAGCTTCACATGCAAGGTACTTTGAAGATTTTCTGAAGTATGTAAGCTATGAAAAGCCGATACCAGAAGTTGTTAGTGAGCAAGTGGTTGAAATGGTTCATCAGTATATTGAGGAAAAATGGCAGGACACGGAAAGTAGTGAACGGTCGCAGGAAGAAAATGCAGTAGAGGTATGGGCTGCTAGTGAGAAGCGGGAGTTGCAGGAATGGTGGACACCGCAGCAAGTGGAGGAAGCCAATTATTCGCTTATCCAACAGAAGGAAGACTTAACGATGGCTTTTAAAGTAGGTAATGTATCTATTAAAGGGCTATTAGCAGATTATGGGGTAACGGTACATATCGCCAAACATAATGATCGTTACGTAGCGGTCATTGAAGGTGATGCGCTGCAATTTGAGAAAGGGATGTCTCCTGTTGAACTGCTAGCACCTCCGCCCTTAGAAGACATAATGGAGATCATTGGTACGAAAGTAAAGGATACAGCCAATGAGACTGATTCATCGGATGAAAACGTTCAGTCGGTGGAATCAACTGACGATATACCGTACTAGTAATGCATAATAACTCATCTCTAAGGAGAATCTATCTCGGTATATAGTACGCGAGGGGAGCTCTGCAGAGATGATTTTGAACTTAATTGTATTTCTTGTGTTATTAATACTAACGGCTTTTTTCGTTGCGACGGAATTTTCTATTATACGGGTTAGGCCTAGCCGAGTTCAGCAAATGGTCGCGGAAAACATTAAAAATGCAAAAGCAGTAGAAATCGTAACGAAGGAGCTTGATGGCTATCTTTCCGCATGCCAGCTTGGTATTACGATTACTGCATTAGGGCTCGGTTGGTTAGGTGAACCAACTGTAGCAAAGCTACTTCATCCCTTGTTTGTTCAATTGCCATTATCTACTGAGATTAGTGATATTATTACTTTTATAATCGCCTTTCTGTTTGTAACATTTCTCCATGTCGTATTTGGTGAACTTGCACCGAAAAGTGTTGCCATCATTAAATCAGAAGCAATGGCGTTGAAGCTTGCACCGCCAATTATTTGGTTTCATAAGATTGCATACCCATTTATATGGGTGCTCAATGGTTCGGCCAATGCGCTAGTGAAGCTGATGGGCTATTCATTAATGAACGAAACAGAAGCTCACAGTGAGGAAGAGATACGTCTAATATTGAATGATAGCTATGAGAATGGCAAAATCAATAAAAGTGAATTGGGGTTTATGACCAATATTTTTGATTTTGATGATACTTTGGCACGAGATATAATGGTGCCACGAACAGATATGGTATGTATTTTTGTAGAGAACAGCAGAGAAGACAATGTGGATACCATTATGAGTGAACGATATACGCGCTTTCCTGTCGCTCAAGGTGATAAAGATAATATTATCGGATTGCTTAATACAAAAGTATTTTTATTTCAGCATATTACAAACGTAGAAGAGCAACCTAATATTATGGACATGATGCAAAATGTGTTGTCAGTACCCGATACGATAGCTATTCGTAAGCTGTTGACCATAATGCAACGTGAACAAATTCATATGGCAATTTTACTTGATGAATACGGCGGTACATCAGGATTAATTACAATTGAAGATATTATCGAAGAAATCGTGGGGGAAATACGCGATGAGTTCGATACAGATGAACGAGAAGAAATAGATCGTATCGATGAACGGCGCTTTCTTGTTGAAGGTCGCGCACTAATTACTGATGTGAATGAGATGACGGGCCTAGATTTGGATGTTGGTGAAACGCATACGATTGGAGGCTGGTTGTATCAATTGCAACCAGATCTAGATGAAAATATAGAATGGGAATATGCCGATGCCACTTTTATTATTCGTGAGCGAGATGAAAATCGCATTCGCAGTATAGAAATTATTGTTGAGGCACAAGAACCAGAAATGTCTGGACTCGGTCATGCATAGAATAGTAATGTACAAGCAGATGGTTTGTACAGATTCTCATTCTAAAGTCGAGAAGGAGTGTGTCTAGGTGTTGGATTTAATCAAAGCAATGATTATGGGTATTGTGGAGGGGCTGACAGAGTTTTTACCGGTTTCCTCTACAGGCCATTTGATTTTAGTAGGTCATTTGTTGGGATTCGAAGGTGAGCGTGCTAAGACGTTTGAAGTAGTTATTCAATTTGGTGCAGTACTGGCAGTGCTCGTATTATATTTCAAAACATTTATGAAAGTATTACAATTCAAATTAAATAAAGGTATGAACTTCATACATATATTACTCGCTATGTTACCTGCAAGCATTATTGGTTTGCTACTACATTCTGTCATTAAACAATATTTGTTCGGACCATCTACTGTATTGATCGGTCTAGTGCTTGGTGGTATTCTGATGATTGTCGCAGAAAGAAGCAAGCGAGAGGTGACGGCTGAAGAAATAGATGATATTAGCTACAAACAAGCGTTCATCATCGGTTGTTTTCAAATATTAGCGTTATGGCCAGGATTTTCACGTTCTGGATCTACAATCTCAGGTGGTATCTTAGCGGGTACAAGTCAAAAAGCAGCTGCTGAATTTACGTTTATTGTATCAGTACCGATTATGGGGGCAGCGAGCTTACTTGATCTTATAGACAATCGTGCCGGATTAACATCGACTGATCTGCCGTTATTTCTTGTAGGATTATGTGCTTCGTTCATCGTTGGGATGTTGGCAGTGGTAACCTTCGTTAATTTGATGAAAAAATTAAAACTATCATACTTTGCATACTATCGTTTCGTACTGGCAGCAGTATTTGCAATTATTATTTTATAAGATCGTGATAAAGAAAGGGGCAATCACTACGTCTATTATATAGTCGTAGCAGATTGTCCCTCTTTTTGTATACCTGTCCACAAAATATCAATCATTTGTTCTACAAGCTGTTCGATAGGAATTTTTTGCTGCTTTAGATTAAGATGGTTTTTCATCGTCAATAATGCTACAAAGGTATGTGCAAGTATGATAGGTGAGTGCTGATTCGTTATTTCACGACTATCGATTGCCTTTTGGAAAGCATCATGGATCACATCATGTAATTTTTTTTCAGCTTTTCGAATAGTAATAGTCTGATCATCAGACAATTCAGCAGTGGCATCTCTCATCATAGATTCAAAATCAAGATTGGCATTACTCATTTGAAGAATGGCGATCTTGATTAATTTATCTCTCAAAGATATTTGTTCACTTAATATGGTGACAGTTGCACTGTGTGCGATGGTCATCACCGCAATAAGACATTCTGTAAATAGTTCTGATTTATTATTAAAGTAGTAATAGACACTGGCCTTTGTAATACCACATGATTTCGCAACGGATTCTAATGATACTTTTTCATATCCGACTTCCATAAATAAATAGGCACCAGTTCTTAAAATGCTCATTTTCGTAGGTGATTTTTCAACTTTTGGTCTACCTGGTTTACGCTTAGGAGTAGTGTTAGGTTGGTTTGTGTTCATACCGAGCTTCCCTTCATCAAAAATTCATATAATATTATGTTGATTTATTTACTAACTAGTATATATAATTAATTAACTGAATGGTATAGTAAATTAATTGTTAAATACGAAATGGAGGAAGATTTTATGATTCAACGTATTGCAGCTTGCTTTACAGGCAAGATCAGCAAGTGGGTTACAGTGCTAGTATGGATATTACTTGCGCTAATCTTAACCTTAACATTACCTAGTGTAGGGGACAAGGTACAAAATAATGCTGCTAACTTACCGAGTGATGCGCAGTCTGTGCAAGCAGCTCAAGTTATTCAAGAGTTTTTTCCAAATTCAACAGGCGTACCTGCCTTATTAGTATGGCATCGTGACACGGGATTAACCGAAGAAGATTTCTCTATTGTACGTAATTTATCTGAGGAATTAACGAATAACCCGTTACCTGCACAAGAAGCAATTATTCCATTGCATTTGGGCATTCCAATTGAAGTATTAACGTCAGAAGATGGTAGTACTCTTATCTTACCGATTACATTTACTGGCGAGACTGAGACTGACGTGTTGAAAGGAAATCTCATTCAGTTGAGAGAATACATTAATGAACAAGCTGGAGCAGATATATTTGAAGCTGATATTACAAATGGCTTGTCAGCACGATTTACAGGTCCAGTAGGGATTTCTGTAGATGCGACAGATCTATTCTTGAATGCAGACATTATACTGCTAATAGCGACAGTATTGCTCGTGCTAGTTCTATTATTACTTATTTATCGCTCTCCGATACTGGCACTCATTCCATTAGTTGGAGTAGGCTTTGCTTACCTTGTAACAAGTCCGATACTGGGCTGGTTAGCTGGAAATGGTTGGATCACGGTAGATTCACAAGCGATAAGTATTATGACTGTACTATTGTTTGGTGCAGGAACGGATTATTGTCTGTTTTTAATTACTCGCTATCGTGATGATTTGCGACATGAGAAAAATCCAAGAACGGCATTAATTCACGCGTTTCAAAATGCGTCTGGTGCGATTGCAATGAGTGGATTTACTGTAGTGATTGCATTACTTGCGTTGTTATTCGCTCAATACGGCTCATCTCACCGTTTTGCAATTCCATTCTCGCTCTCAATCTTAATTATGGGAATCGCAAGCTTAACACTTGTTCCAGCTATATTAGCCATTCTAGGTCGAGTGTCATTCTTCCCATTCATTCCTCATACTGCAGAAATGGAACAAGAAAGAGCAATTAAACGCAATAAACCAGTGAAAAAACAAAAAACTCAACATAGACTATGGGGTAAGATTGGTACATTTGTTACTGAAAAACCTTGGTTAGTTATCTCAGTTACGATGATCGTGTTAATTGTATTTGCTCTATTCTCTACACAAACGAAATATAAATATGATCTATTATCTTCGTTCCCTGATGATATGGAATCAAGAGAAGGATTTACAATTATCGGGCAGACGTATACTCCAGGTGAACTTGCACCAATTACAGTCATTGTGAAGGATAATACTGATGTAAATGACATTGTAAATAAAGTTGCAACTCATGAACTGGTTAACAATGTTACAGAAGCTGTTATCAGTGAAGTAGATTCGACATATAGCTCATTTGAAGTTGTGCTCGATATTGATCCTTACTCTACCGAGGCAATGGCTTATATTCCTGTATTAGAAGAGCAGTTAACTGCGGAGTTAGGTAACGCAGAAAGCTTCTGGATCGCAGGTCAGACAGCAGGTCAATATGATAACAAACAAATTAATACACGAGATAATAGCGTTGTTATGCCAATTGTCATATTGTTAATTGTTATCTTGCTATTAGCTTATCTACGTTCCATCATCGCCACAATATATCTCGTTGTAACAGTTCTAGTGTCATTCTTAGCAGCACTTGGACTTGGGTGGATCATACTTCACTATGGTCTTGGTGTGGATGCGATACAAGCTGCTATTCCGTTATACGCATTTGTATTCTTAATTGCTCTAGGTGAAGATTATAATATCTTTATGATTTCAGGCATTTGGAAAAAAGCGAAAACAATGCCATTGAAGCAAGCCGTTAAAGAAGGGGTAGCAGAGACGGGGGAAGTTATTTCATCAGCTGGATTAATTCTAGCAGGCACATTCTTTGTCCTAACTCAAGTTCCGATTACAATCTTACTGCAGTTCGGAGTCATTACGGCGATTGGTGTATTGCTTGATACATTTATCGTTCGGCCGTTTCTTGTGCCGGCGCTGACTGTGGTGTGTGGGAAGTGGGCATTCTGGCCAAGCAAGAGGTAGTTCAAAAAGCGGACTTTGATAACGATGGGTATGCTGACGAAGCTTAGTCGACATCGAAGCTGAAGCGAACTTGGAAAGTTTAGCATAAGCTTCCGATGTATGTTTCTTGCGAAAACATTGTAGGTACGCATGTACCAAACACGTACACTTGCGCTTCCGCCTTTCTCAAGTAGCGCTTCTTCTTCTCGGCTTGCGAAATCCCGCTTTTTTAACCTTTATTGTAACATTTTCCCCCCTAATACCGTTCTATCTATTAGATAACGATATTAGGGGGATTTTTTGTGCGAATTAATATGAATTCCATTGGTAAAGTTTCGATCGTCTTTTTATTGTTGGTTAGTATGCTAATGCTCGGTGAGCGTAAAGCTACCTATGCTTGCGATTGTAAGATACCGGGAAATTTTACGGAAGGGCTTGAGAAGTACGACGTCGTTTTCGAGGGTGTAGTTATCGGTACGGATAAGAACATGGATACACAAGCTATAATAAGCTCAGCCGAGCCAGTTGAATGGACATTTCAAGTAAATGGGGCGTGGAAGGGCGAGGTTACTGAAGAAATTGTGGTTGTGTCTAAGTTACATTCTGTAAGCTGCGGCTATGAATTCGAGGTAGGTAAGCGCTATGCAGTATTTGCAACGAGTAATGATGATAATATTACTGTTTCTTCTTGTAGTGGAACTAGAAGCATTGCAGATGACTCCAACATATTTGAGGAACTGGGCGAGTACACGGTTACGCTCACGTCAGTTACAGACAAGGTAGACTCAACCGATGCAGAGGGAACAGATCCAATAGATCCACTTGAAAACAAAGGAACAAATCCATCAAATACTTTTGATAAAGCTAACACTATTGAGAAACCAAACCAAACCGGTATCAATGCATTCGTCATTGTATTGTTTGTGGTTACACTATGTAGTGTACTAGTCGGACTATTAATTCTCAGAAAAATCAGGAAATAATATACGAAGTGCAGATCAAAAAAAATAGCTCTATTGCTTCGACCATAGCTGATCATGTGATAAGTAGGAGATGGAGGAAATGAACAAGAAACGAAGACAAGTTGTACATTTGTTTGTCATTGTTGTATTACTGCTGAGTGGAATCATGGTTGGAGAACAAAATCGTGCATATGCCTGTAGCTGTGCCATGGGCTCAGGAAGTTTTGAAGATGAGCTAGCAAATAGCGACTATGTATTTGACGGAGTTGTTACGAACATGATCGGAGAAAGTTCAACAACAGATACGTATAGTAGCGCCTATCCAGTAGAATGGACGTTTCAAGTGAATGGTTCTTGGAAGGGTGAAGTTACTGAAGCTATGACGGTCTATTCAGCAGCATCTTCTATTAGTTGTGGTTATGAATTCAAAAAAGGGATGCGATACGCAGTTTATGCAAGAAATATCGACGATACCATTGAGGTCTCCTATTGTAGTAAAACATCGATGATAACTGCTAATTCTACTGTTTTCACCGAGTTAGGATCATATAAAGCTGAATTTAGTGTACCACCTATAGGTGATCTCGCAGATGATCTCGGGATTTATAGTAATCCACCTGTTGATGATAACTCGAACATATTCAATGCACAGGAAGCGTATGCGGTTGCGATACAAACAACTACTGAGCAGATAGATCCCGCTTATACGGACGGAATATCACAAATAAATACTATTGAAAAAGTTAACCAAATTGGTATTATTACATTTGTGATTGTAATTATTTTATTACTTGTGCTTGCTGGAAGGCTAATTTACAGAAAAAACAGGAAATAGTATAATAAGTGCTTTTCAACATAATGCTTACGTTACTTGTTCATTCGAAGAGTAAGAGATAGAGGGGGGTTACTTGAGCATGAAACGAAAAAATGTCGTACATCTGATTGTGATTGTTGTATTACTGTTGAGTGGGCTAATGATTAGTGAACAAAAAAATGCCTATGCCTGTAGTTGTATAGAGCCGGGTAGCTATGAAGATGAATTAGAAAGAAATGATTGGGTATTTGACGGGGTAGTTATGAGCAAGAAAGAAAAAAAATCACTTTTGGGAACGCGAAGTTCGGCTGATTTAGTAGAATGGACGTTGCAAGTGAATGGCTCTTGGAAAGGTGATGCTACTGAACTTATTACAGTCTATTCAGCTGAAAGTGGTGCTAGCTGCGGCTATGAATTTGAAATAGGAAAACGATATGCTGTTTTTGCGAGGGAAGTAGATGAGATTATCGAAGTTTCATTGTGTAGTAAGACATCAATGATAGCGGATAACTCTGATATTTTCACCGAGTTAGGACCATATAAATTCGGAGTTAATGTTCTACCAACAGCTGATCACAGCGATGATGTAACGATGGATCCTAGCTCGCCGGATTCTATCGTGAAAATTGCTACGGAGGAAGAAGTGAAGCAAAGTATTCAAGATCGAAAAACGGTGTTAATGGTTGTGTTCGTAGGAGTAGCATTACTATTCATCGTTGGTGCTTTCATACTTATTCGTAGAATGATGAGAAAATAATGATGTTATGAATGAATATTGTTGTTAATGCTACTAGCGACGAGATATAATAGTTGAAATATACATTGAACTAAGTGTATGCTATTGTATACACAAAAAGTTTAGCTTATGCTTCCTAAGTGACTTTTTGTTAACTAGATGTGAATCATGAAGCAACAAAAAGTTTAGCTTATGCTTCCTAAGTATTTTTCTGTACAAGGAAGCCTAGCTATGAAGCCCAGAAAAATTGTAGGAGGAAACATAATGAATGTACAAATATTACATGCTACAATGACGTTCACGAAAGACAATGGTCATGTAGGGGCTGTTCACTTTCAAGTGGAAGGTCATCCGAAACCTTATGAGATGGCATTACATAAAAGTAGAAAAGCTAAAGAGTGGGGCTATGGATTGTTCTTTTTAGCGGGTTCAGGTGATGAGGATCTATTACTGGAAGTCGAAGATGAACTTGAAGAAAACGATGAATTGTACGATCAATTGGTCGAAGCAGCGATGGCGGCATTGGAGCAATAATAGCTGATAGCAATGCGACATTAAGAAGCCGTATCAAAGGATTACCTTTTGATACGGCTTCTTGTTGTCGAAAGTAGGCATCGTATGCGATACAGTGAATATGATGACTTTATTTTGTTTGATTATTGTTTGAATGCTTCAATTTATATCGACGAACTCCGCGTAAAAAAAGTATAATAATAATAATGGCACCTAGTGTAAGAAATAATGCTTCATATTGATTAGTTAGTACAATGATTTCCGGGATACGGTCACCTACGAAGTGACCAAGAGTGAAATAAATCGAAGTCCACAGTGTTGCAGCTGGAAAAGCAATAAGTGAGAATTTCGAGAATTTCATGTTGTTCATTCCCATTACATAAGGTGTTGCATGTCTAAGAAATGGGAAAAACGCACTAATCGGAATCGCATATAAACCGTATTTATCAATGAGATGATCAGACTTCTTAATAAACTTTCCGAATTGTTGTTTCTTAGAAAACCATTTCGCAAGTCTACTACTGGTAAAGCGGCCTAAGCTATAGTTGAAAGTCATTGCTGAGCAAATACCGAGAGTAACCATAGCAAAAGCAATCGCAGTATCGATAACATTTGCTTCAGAAAGCGCCCCTGCCGTTAACACAACAGCTTCATTTGGAATTGGTAAACCGATTAATCCGAGACAAAGAACGAGAAAAAGTGCGATAGGACCTATAGTCTCGATAATCTCTAATAGTAAATCATACCCCACATTCATTCTCCTTGATTCAAAATCTATATCAATTAATTGTATCATAACCAACATCCAAAAAGCTTAATTATCATTAAAGTTTCGGACGAAAGGGAGTATGTTTTTTGAAACCGTCTAGTTTGAAAGTAGTAATCGCTTTATATATGACTACTTTTTTGGCTGCAATAGAAGGGACAATCGTGTCTACTGCAATGCCAATTATTATCGATGATTTGGAAGGAGCTTCATTATTTAGTTGGGTTAATACGATTTATTTGTTAGCGATGGTCGTTGCAACACCACTTTATGGTAAACTTTCAGATATTTATGGTCGTAAGTTATTAATTAGTATCGGTATCATTATTTTTATTCTCGGTTCAGCACTTTCGGGTATTGCTTGGAGCATGCCGAGTCTAATTTTATTCCGAGCGATTCAAGGTTTAGGTGGTGCAAGCTTACTGACGCTACCATTGGTTATTATAACGGATCTATTTCAAGATGAGAAACGTTATAAAATTCAAGGCTGGCTTTCAAGTATATGGGGAGTAGCGGGAATACTAGGTCCATTAACAGGTGGCTTACTAGTGGATTATGTATCATGGCATTCTATTTTCTATTTGAATGTACCGTTTGCATGTATTGCTTTAGTACTTATCCATAAATTTCTGCCCAATCACTACACGAAAACAGTACGTGGTATTGACGGAAAAGGGATTACAACATTTTCGGTCGGTATTTTATTGTTGCTCTATGGCTTAAATGGGTTTGTTGAAAACGATGAGATTACAGCTAAATGGATATTTGCTACTTTAATGTTCATTGCATTGATCTGTCTCTATACTTTTGTGAAGGTAGAGAAAAAAGTGAGTGATCCATTTATCCCATTAGTAATCTTTACGAATAAAATGTTTAGATTTACGTTAATATCAGGATTTGTAATATCTGCATTAACCGTAGCTATTATATTCTATATACCATTATTAATGCAGGATGTGAAAGGCTTCTCAGCAACGGGCTCAGGTTTAATTATGATTCCGCTCTCGATTACGTGGCCATTAGGTTCAATTCTTGCAGGTCAATATGCTTTTCGTTATGGTATGAAGAAAATGGGATTAATCGGTTCGATATTTTTAGTTATAGGTAGTGGATGTATGGCAACCATTACAGCGGATACTTCGCCAATTCTTATTATGCTCTATATATTAATTTCGGGAATGGCGTTTGGTATTTTATTATCTTCATTCTCGTTTCTAGCATCGGCAGTTGCAAGTGAAAAAGTTAGAGGAGCGGGGCTATCAGCTTTGCAATTATTCCGTTCACTCGGACAAGCTGTTGGTCTAGTAGTATTCGGCATGTTGCTTTATAGTCAAACTAAATCGCCAAACTATATTAGTCTATTAGAGCTAAGTTTACGTCAAATCTTTGGTGTAATTGCGATTATATCGTTACTATTGGCGTTATACATTGGTTGGGTATTACGTAACAAGGAACTGTTAGCTTCATACAATTTTGCAGGTGAAGCAAAAACAACTAAAGTTAAGCAGGCAGCTCAAGTATCGGCAGATAGAAGTTGAGAGAGATAGTTTGATATGGTAATCTGATAACTAACAGTTAAAGAGGTAGTTCAAAACAGTCACTAAAATTAGAATAGGAGAATGTAGCTTGAAATTCAGACCTTGTATTGATTTGCACGATGGAAAAGTGAAACAAATTGTAGGGGAAACGTTAAATCATCAACTTGTTGAAAATTTTGTGTCTGAATATTCTTCTAGCTACTATGCAAAGTTATTCCAGAAGGATAAGTTGCGCGGGGGACATGTCATTATGCTAGGACCTAATAATGAAGCTGCAGCTAAGGAAGCTTTAAGCGCTTATCCGGGTGGACTGCAAGTGGGGGGAGGTATTACTGCAAGTAATGCGCTTCAATACTTGGAGGCAGGAGCTTCTCATATTATCGTTACTTCATATATCTTCAAAGATGGAGCATTGAATTGGGATCACTTACATACAATCGTTGATACAGTAGGTAAAGATCGATTAGTGATCGATTTGAGCTGTAAGTCTAAAGATGGCAAGTGGTATGTCGTTACGAATCAATGGGAGCAATTCAGTGACTTTGAAGTGAATCAACAAAATATTACTGAGCTTGAGAAATATTGTGATGAATTTTTGGTGCATGCGGTTGATGTTGAAGGTAAGCAGTCAGGCATTCAACAAAGTTTAGTTCGTGATCTAGCCCAGTGGACGACTATACCAACAACCTATGCTGGTGGTGCTAGGTCGCTTGAGGATATCGAGTTATTTGCGCAAATTAGCGAGTCCAAACTAGATTTGACGATCGGTAGTGCCTTATCTATTTTTGGTGGTGCTTTGCCGTATGAAACGGCATTGGCTGCGTTTAAGTAAAAATAGACTTAAATAAGGTTAACAAGTAATTGTTAGAAAGCAATGCATATCATTCGAGTCTATGATATGCATTGTTTATTAATTTATAAAGATTGGGGAAAATAATTTGAGAAAAATTATCGTGTACATCTTATCTATTGTTTTGCTATTAACTATTGCTAGCACTGCGGGTGCGGCAACGAATAAGAAGAAGGCGACCTGGACAGCAAGTGATGTCATCGTAGATGGTAGCGATGTTAGAATAACAGGCTTTAACATTGATGGCTCTAATTATTTCAAATTACGTGATGTTGCGGCGAGCTTAGCGGGAACAGCTGGTGAGTTTAATGTTGCGTGGAATAAGGCGTCGAATGCGATTGAACTTAAAAAAGGTGTAACGTATACTGGTGGCGTTACAGATGATTACTATAACTATTTTTATACAACGCAAAATGCAGTAGCATCATCATCCAAAATTATTGTCGATGGTCAATCAATGGATACGAAAGTATATACGATTGATGATGCCAATTATTTCCAATTAAGAGATTTGGGTAAATTCGCTGGATTTGATGTTCAATTTGTTAGTAAACAGAATGAGATTCACATTACTTCACCAAATCCGAGTAATGCATTTTCTGCTAAAGCTTCTGCTAAGTTGATCGACCATAAATCGATTGTATATTATCCAAGATGGAAGAGAACCGTTGATTCCTATCTCTATCATAATAACGATCAAACAATGACGGCGCTAGAAGCGAATGAAACGATCAATATAGCTACATATGATGCTAATTACCGGTTATTATCTTCAGCAACAGTAAAATATGAGCTACCTGTTTTTGGGGCTTTTTATAGTGGGGAACAATATAACTATATTGCATTTGGGCAAACGAATAAAGAGGAAAATGATAAGAAGGAAATTATTCGCATCGTAAAATATGATAAGCAATTTAACAAAATTTCTAGTGCATCGTTGCTAGGTGGAGCTGGCTATACGATTACTCCGTTTGATGCAGCAGCTGGTCGCATTGCAGAGCATGGTGATACATTGGTGTATCATACTTCCAGAGAACGCTACTTAACAGAGGATGGATTAAATCATCAATCCCAGCTTACATTAATTGTTGACACAACAACGATGAAAATTGTGAACGATACTGGAAAATACCAAGCGAATCATGTAAGTCACTCCTTCGATCAATATGTGCTATTTGATGGAGATGAGCATCTTCTACTAGATCATGGCGATGCTTTTCCACGCTCAATCGTATTGAATAAAGGCGATGGCTTCAGCTATGTAGAAAGAGATGTTGTTAATATTCCAGGTTCAATTGGTGCGAATGCGACTGGTGTATCAATAGGTGGATTTGAAATGTCATCGAGCTCTTATCTCGTCGCTTATAATACGATTGATCATTCTAAAGCTAAAAGATATACTAGCTTTGGCATAGAAGGTATCGATATTGATCAGCGCGATGTTATGATTGCAGTCGTTCCAAGATCTAATATTGAAACTGGCAAGATCAAACAAGTTGTATTAGGTAGCTACGTTGGAACGAAGAAGATGGCATCGATCCCACAGCTTGTTAAAGTTACGGGTAATAAATTTATGGTGATGTGGCAGCAATATGACGGCATTCCGGATGATACATATTCAAATCTCGGAAGAGGGCATTTGAAATATGTCTACATCGATGGAGAAGGTAATAAATTAGGTGATGTACAGTCTGTGAAATACTTTAATCAATCAACCGTTCAACCTATAGTATTTGATAATAAAGTAGTTTGGTATACCAATGATAATAATAAGCGTACCTTCTACGCGATCCCTATTCAGTAGATGAGATAGTAAGTTACTTATGAATAACCTTAGTTCGATATTATTTCGAACTAAGGTTATTTCAATTCCCATGCTATAATAATGAAAACGAGTTTAGCGCATGATATTCGAGAATATTACATAATGGAGGTCGTATACTACATATGAATAAAACAATTGGAGTACTAGCGCATGTCGATGCTGGCAAGACGACCTTTTCAGAGCAGTTACTATATTATACCAATAGTATTAAAGAGCGTGGACGAGTCGATCATCAAAGTAGTTTTCTTGATAGTCATGAACTTGAAAAGCAGCGAGGGATCACTATTTTTGCCGATCAAGCTATTTTAGATTATGAAGATTCAACCTATTATCTCATTGATACACCTGGACATGTCGACTTCTCCCCAGAAATGGAAAGAGCGATTCAAGTGATGGATGCTGCAATTATCGTTATCAGTGCAGTTGAAGGGATAGAAGCACATACGGAAACTGTTTGGGAGCTGCTGCAAAAGCACAAAGTTCCAACCTTTTTCTTCATCAATAAAATTGATAGAACAGGTGCTAATGTTGCAAATGTTATCGATGAGATACGTCATCATTTAACGGGAAATGTATGTGTTATATCTGACTCTATAGTAACAGGAACGATGCCGGATGATGTTATTGAATGGATAGCAGAGCGTGATGAAGCTTTACTAGACCGATATATGGAGCAAGGGTATGAATGGGAAGCGTGGACAAATAACCTAAAGCAAAAGATTCGATCTGGTGAAATCTATCCATGCTTTAGTGGTTCAGCTTTACAGGATATAGGAGTCCAGGAGTTTATAGAAAGCTTCGAATTTTTAACGGTTACGGACTATCGTATGGAGCATGCTTTTGCAGGTCGGGTATATAAAATTCGTTATGATGAGAGCGGAACGAGAGTAACCTATATTAAAGTAATAAGTGGAGTATTGAATGTTCGAGATGAAATTGATTGTAGTGATGGAGAACAAGAGAAAGTTACGCAAATGCGTCGTTATAATGGAAAGCAATTTCAACAAATCAATCAAGCTGCTGCTGGAGAAATCGTCGCTATTACTGGATTGACTAAAGCGGTTGTTGGTGATGGATTAGGCATATTACAGGAGAAGGCAATCTATGATATGTTTCCGCTATTACGTTCTAAAGTAGTGTTTGAATCAGCGATTAATGTCAAAGAGTCATTGAAATACTTTCGGGTTTTAGAAGCTGAGGATCCATCACTTAATGTCATCTGGGAAGAAAAGCTGCAACAAATTCAGCTGCATGTGATGGGGAATATTCAGTTAGAAGTGTTGGAGCAAGTTATATTGGCTAGATTTGGACTTCAAGTAACTTTTGAAAAACCAGAAATTATTTATAAGGAAACAATTACGGCGGAAACGATAGGATATGGTCATTTTGAGCCACTTCGTCATTATGCCGAGGTGCATTTGAGAATAGAACCTGCAAAGCGGAATAGTGGACTAAGCTTTGAAAGTCGATGCCATGCTGATGATCTAACGTCCGGATTACAAAACTTAATCGGGCAGCATCTATTAGAAAAAGAACATCATGGCTTATTAACAGGTTCTGCACTTACGGATCTGAACATAACGCTATTAACAGGAAGAGATCATAATAAGCATACGCATGGTGGCGATTTTCGTGAGGCGACTTTACGTGCGTTGCGACAAGGCTTAGAAAAGGTTGACAATATACTACTTGAACCTTTTTATCAATTTAAGATTATTGTACATATTGAGCAAATGGGTAGAGTATTATCTGATATTCAATCCGCTTATGGAAGCTTTGATCCACCTATGACGGATGGAGATAAAGCAATATTGGTTGGTAAGGTTCCGGTCGATACTTTCATGGACTATAGCTCCACCCTTGCCTCGTTTACACAAGGTAAAGGAAGAATTAATCTAACGTTTGCAGGTTATTATCCGTGCCACAATGAACGAGAGATTATTGAGCGCATCAATTACGATAAAAATGCTGATCCTGAATATAGTTCCTCGTCGGTATTTTGTGCGAAGGGAACAGGTTTCACTGTAAAATGGGATGAAGCTGAGAAGATGATGCATTGTTTGTAACTGAAATGATCTGAATAACATAAAGGAGATTACACGATTATGCTCAGTGCTATAATAGGAAGCTTTATATCAGCAATGGCTACCGTATTAGGGGCAGTGCCGTTACTATTCATGAAACGGTTGTCAGAAAAATGGAAAGATATAATTATTGCATTTACAGCAGGTATAATGGTGTCTGCAACAACGTTTGGCTTAATACCACAGGCGTTAAATGAAACGAATTTACTTGTGATGTCATTAGGTTTGTTATTCGGTATTGTCGTTCTTGATGTATTAGAAAAAAATATACCTCACATAGATGTAGAGCGTGGAAAAAGTGTCAAATCATTTGACTCCAAATCATTACTCGTTATTATTGCGTTATTTATTCACAACATCCCTGAAGGGCTGAGTACTGGATTTGGTTATGCAAGTGTGAATGAAGGTCTAGGCCCGATGATCGCAATCGCTATAGGAGCACAGAACGTCCCTGAAGGACTAATATTAGCAGTGTTTCTATTACAATCTAATGTTAGCAAGTTAAAGGCATTAGCTATTGTAACCATTACAGGTTTAGTAGAGGTTGTATCGGCTATTATTGGATTTTTCACAGCGACTTATATTGAATCATTAATTGGCTTTGGTTTATCATTTGCAGCGGGTGCCATGTTATTTATCGTATATAAAGAATTAATACCTGAAACACATGGGCATGGATATGAAAGACCGGCTACATATTCCTTTATTATTGGTCTGCTTATTATGATCTACATTAGTTATTTCTTTAGCTAGAAGAGTAAGATAACTTAATTGAAAAATAACTTTCAACGTATCCTATAATGTTTAGACTCGATAAAAGTCTAGCTTATAGGATATTTTTATTGGGTTTTAGTGCTATACGTAAATATAGTTATGTAAACTTAATTGATTTGAAAAGAAATGGTATAACGGAAAATAACAATCAAAAAATAAAGTCAACATCAAAACTCAAATATATCCAGAGAATCACGTTTTTATAGTAAACATATTGCCAAAGCTATCAGGGCATTCGATCATATATCTTTTTCTAGTTGGGGAAGGATACTATAAGAAAGTGCTGATCGTTATATAATCATAAGGCATATTGAATTCGTTAATTTTGTTGACGCTTACAAAGAATGATGATATATTATTTTTAATTAGTATACTAAACTAACTAATTAAAAGTTATTAATTTTATATTCTACGGGGGAATGACAATGTCTGCACAGCACGAACAAAACATTGACGATAACAGACCAACTAAAGCTTTTGGAATGAGAGACAAACTTGGTTATATGTTTGGTGATTTCGGAAACGATTTCTTTTTTCTATTAGTATCATCATTTCTTATGGTGTATTACACGGATATTTTTCATCTTAATGCAGCCCATGTAGGTATTCTATTTCTTATTGCAAGAGTATGGGATGCATTTGCTGATGTAGCTTGGGGAAGATTTATTGATTCTCGAAAAGCAGGAAAGCATGGTAAATTCAAGCCGTGGATATTAAGAATGTCATTTCCATTAGTTTTTTCTGGCGTATTAATGTTTATTCATATCCCTGGTATGGGCAATACATTCTATCTGGTATATGCTTTTGTAACTTATCTGTTATGGGGAACTCTATACAGTACTGTAAATATTCCATACGGATCAATGGCATCCGTCATTACTAGCGATGTTATGGAACGTACAACGCTATCAACGTATCGTACAATGGGAGCAATGCTTGCGAGCTTAATTATTACAGTAAGCGGACCATTTATTATTTTCGTAGACAATCAAGCGGTAGCAGGGCGGTTCACATTAGCTGCAATATTATTTGGAATATTATCAATAGCTTGTTATATCGGGTGTTACAGTCTTTCAACAGAACGTATTACGCAAGTGAAAAATACAGAGGTAAAAGCTGATATCAAGAAAACAATGAAAAGTTTCTTGAAAAACAAACCATTGCTTTCTATGTTGCTTGCTTCATTACTGTTCATGATGTGTACGATGTTAATAAGCGCGGTTAACGTATATTTATTCAAGGATTATTTCAGTAGTGCGGCTAAGGCGTTAAGTATAAGTGGATTTATGCAAGTAGCGATGGTGTTTATAGCTATACCTATATCTAAACCGTTAGTCCATCGTTTTGGTAAGAAAGAAGTAGCGTCGGTAGGGATGTTACTCGCATCTATCGTCTATTTTATTCTCTTCCTGTTGCCTGACATATCTGTTATGCAATACATTGGAATTGCAGCAATTGGTATGTTCGGATATTCTTTCTTCAACCTAGTGGTATGGGCGTTTGTGACAGATGTTATTGATTATCATGAGTATCTAATGGATATGAGGGAGGATGGTACGGTTTATTCGGTTTATTCCTTCTCGAGAAAAATCGGTCAAGCGATTGCGGGTGGTATTGGTGGATTTGCATTAACGCTTGTTGGTTATCAATCTGATGCTGCTCTTCAAAGTGAGGAAGCACTTAAAGGGATTCACAATCTTGCAACGATAGTTCCTTCCATCATCTACTTTATTATTTTTTTAGTTATGTTATCCTTGTACCCTTTAACAAAACAGCGTACAAAGAAATTAGCTGAAGATCTAGCTGAACGTAGAGAGAAGAAAAATATGATGTAGTGCAACAAAGAAGGAGCGACTTCATTTACGTTGAAGTCGCTCCTTTTTGCTGTGATCAGATCTAATCTTGATTAATATCGTACGGTAAATTCAACACAGAAACATCTAAAAATGATTGTATAGCAAGTGCACAAGCACCAAGAACACATGATTTACGACCCATTATTGAAATAGATAATTCACGATAGTGACTGATTTTAGAATGTAGATTTTCATGAATGGCTTTCGTAGCATAGGGATATAGTTGTAATAATTCACTATCAACGACAATAACCTCGGGATTATAGATGTTAATCATATTGTTCAATCCGATCGATACATAGAAAATAAATTGATGTAGTATTTCCATAACTTGTTCATCTTCATTAGTAATCCATTGTGCTACTTGCTCATAGGTTAAACCGGATTGACCTTTAATTTCAGCAATGTGATCCATAATGATCTGATCCGAAGCATAACGTTCCCAGCAGCCTTTGTTACCGCATGCACAGTCTTTACCACCTGGAAACAGAATCATATGACCGATTTCTCCAGCAAATCCGTCATGGCCTCTTACGAATTTGTTATTCATAATCATGCCAAGACCAATTCCTGAGTAGAAAGTTGCGGACAAAAGATTTTCAGTATCATGATGTGTAAAGATCCGTTCGGAAAAAGCACTTAGATTCGCATTGTTTTCAATATGAATAGTCAAGTCAATATATTTCTCCAAATCAGTCTTAAGCTTAACGTCACTCCAACCAAATTGAGGGACGAAGTGCACAATCTCATCATTGCCTACAAGACCATGAACCGCAATACATACGCCAACAATTCCATGTTGAGTATTATTATATTGCTCTGAGTAGCGCTTGATATTTGCAACTAGAATCTCTATAACTTCTTCATAGTTGCTTGTGTGTAAAGCAACATTTTCATGGGCGATCATCGTTCCTAATAAATTAGTAAGTGTATATGTGATTTGTTTATAATCTAAGTCAATACCAAGTGCATAACCTGCCTCGGCATTAAGCGAGAGCATTATCGGTTTGCGTCCAACAGCATTATGCTCAAGATGAGTTTCAATAACTAATCCTTCCTCTAATAAATCAGCAACCTGTACCGATATCGTGGCACGTGTCAAATCTACCTCTTTGGCAAGTTCAGCTCGGGAAATCATTCCTTTATTAACAATTTCTTTAATAATTAATGAGCGATTAATTTTTTTTATATATGAAGCATCGCCGGTAATCATGGAAAACCTCCTAAAACTTTCATATCTTCTATTTATACTTCCTGCGATGAAAAGTTACTTCGGAAGCATAATCTCTTGTGTAACATAAATCCGTCCTAAGCGTTGTAGTCATCAATCATTATACAGTTGAAATATTCATTTGACAAAAAGAAATAGAATTGATAAATTGATTATATAATTAATTAGGTTACTAAACAAACTAATTGTTTTTTATTTCAACAACGGACCAATAATTCAACTGAGGAGGATATAACAGTGAGTAATTTTATGAATGAACATTTCATGCTATCTAATGAAACTGCCAAGCAGTTGTATCATAATGCAGCTAAAAACGCTCCAATATTTGATTTTCATTGTCACTTAGATGCGCAGGAAGTTTGGGAAAATAAATCGTATCGTAATATGACAGAGCTTTGGCTAGCTGGAGACCATTATAAATGGCGTGCTATGCGCATGCATGGAATCGGTGAAAGATTTATTACAGGTGATGCGTCTGATTGGGAGAAATTTCAAGCATGGGCACAGACTGTACCCTATTTACTAGGAAATCCACTATATCATTGGACTCATTTGGAATTGAAAAATTACTTTGGTATTGAAGAATTATTAAGTCCAGAGACTGCAGAAAAGATATGGAATGAATGTAATGCGAAGCTTGAACAAGAACAATATAGAGCAAGATCATTTATAGAAAAGTCTAATGTGAAATTTATCGGTACAACCGATGACCCATTATCTGATTTGCAATATCATATTCTATTAGCTGAGGATTCCACGTTCGATACGATTATTGCGCCAACATTTCGTCCTGATGGTGCACTCAACATTGATGCGCCTACATTCTCGACATGGGTGAAACAGTTAGAGCAAGTAACAGGAAAGAGTATGACGTCACTTGCTAACTTTGTAAGCGCATTAAAGGAACGAGTGAATTATTTTCACGAGCATGGCGGAAGAGCATCCGATCACGATATTCCATTCTTAATCTATCGTAAGGTAGAGGAGATTGAAGCAGAAGCTATTTTTATCAAACGACTGCAAGGATCACCATTGCTAGAAGAAGAAATCATCTCATATCGTGCTTACTTGTTAACGGAATTAGGCAAAATGTATGCTGAGAAGCAATGGGTGATGCAGCTCCATATGGGGGCGATTCGTAACAACAATACGAAGTTATTCCGTCAAATAGGCAAAGACGCTGGATTCGATTCTGTTGGTGAAAGTAATTTCGCTGAAGGAGTTTCCAAATTACTAGATGGATTAGATGTGCAAGACGCACTGCCTAGAACGATACTGTATAACTTGAATCCGAAAGATAATGCTGTTCTAACTGGAATGTTAGGCAATTTCTATGAGGAAGGTATTGCAGGTAAAGTACAATTTGGTTCAGGTTGGTGGTTCAACGATCATATTGATGGGATGGAGAAACAGATGCGAGATCTCGCCAATGTTGGCTTGCTAGCTCACTTCGTCGGAATGTTAACCGATTCTCGTAGCTTCCTATCTTATACCAGGCATGAGTATTTCCGCAGAATATTGTGTAATATGCTCGGCCAATGGGTAGAAGAAGGGTTAATTCCTGATAATACTGATTTCAATAATAAAATAGTAACGGCCATTTGTTATAACAACGCTCATCAATATTTCTTAAATAGATAATTACGTAGCAGTGGAGAATATTAGAGGATAAGATCTCTTTCAACATTTCTGACTTTAATTAAAATAACAGCTAGGAGAGTGCTAACATGTCAAAGCAACAAATTGGAGTTATTGGTTTGGCTGTAATGGGGAAAAACTTAGCGTTAAATATTGAGAGTAGAGGGTACACCGTTTCCGTATTCAACCGCTCTTACGGTAAAACAGAGCAATTTCTCCAGGAAGAAGCCAAGGGAAAAGCATTCGTCGGCGCCAAGACGATGGAACAATTCGTAGCCTCCTTGGAAATACCACGCAAAATTTTATTAATGGTGCAAGCAGGAAAAGCAACGGATGCAACGATTGATGTATTGAAGCCATTACTTGATCAAGGAGATATTATTATCGATGGTGGTAATACTTATTTCCAGGATACGATTAGACGTAATTCAGAATTACAAGAACTAGGCTTCAATTTCATCGGCACAGGTGTTTCTGGTGGTGAGGAAGGTGCATTGAAAGGCCCTTCTATTATGCCAGGAGGTAAAGAGGAAGCATATGAACTCGTACGTCCAATATTAGAAGCCATTTCCGCTAAAGTAGGTTCTGATGCTTGTTGCACGTACATCGGACCAAATGGCGCTGGCCACTACGTGAAGATGGTGCATAACGGAATTGAATATGGCGATATGCAATTAATTTCTGAAGCCTATTATATTTTGAAAAACGTGTTGAACTTGAATGCTGATGAGCTAGCGGATGTATTCCATGACTGGAATAAAGGTGAATTAGATAGTTATCTTATTGAAATCACAGCTGATATCTTCCGCAAAAAGGACGAAGAAACAGGTCAACCGTTAGTAGATGTTATTCTTGATAAAGCGGGGCAAAAGGGAACAGGGAAATGGACAAGTCAAAATGCACTTGACCTTGGGGTACCACTTCCGATTATTACGGAGTCTGTATTTGCCCGCTACATCTCCGCACTTAAAGATGAGCGTATTATAGCTAGTCAAAAACTTACTGGCCCAGAAGTTACTCCATTTGACGGAGAGCGCGATGCTTTGATTGAACAAGTTCGTAAAGCACTATTCTTGAGTAAAATTTGTTCATATGCACAAGGTTTTGCTCAAATGCGTACTGCTTCTGACGAATATGAATGGAATCTTCGTTACGGGGATATTGCGATGATCTTCCGTGGTGGATGTATTATCCGCGCGCAATTCCTGCAACAAATTAAAGATGCATATGATGCCGAGCCAGCACTAGCAAACTTGCTACTTGATCCGTATTTCAATGATATTGCTGCAAATTATCAAGCAGCATTACGTGATGTCGTATCTATTGCAATCCAAAGAGGTATTCCCGTTCCTGGATTTGCAAGTGCAATTAACTACTATGACAGTTATCGTGCAGAGACGTTGCCAGCAAACTTAATTCAAGCACAACGTGATTACTTTGGCGCACATACGTATGAGCGCAAAGATAAAGAAGGTACTTTCCATACGCAATGGATGAAATAAAAATGAAGAGAGTTTAGATAGCATTACCTAGAGCCAGTTCAAAGTTTTAATACTTTTGAACTGGCTTTACTTATTTAAATGGCTCTGTTATACGTCAGATTAATTGAGAATGTAAAAGAAAACCGAACTATAAAACGAAATCTTTATTAGATTTTCGTAATAGTTCGGTTTTTTAATTGGTTTAAATACTTATGTCCTAGCCTCTTTATTATATCTGACTTTCCTAAATTTAGGTCTTGATAAACTCAGAAAATAAAGTACTAGACTGTCGAGGGCATTAAACTAATGTGCAGGTTAACGCAACCTTATACTATTACATACGTTATAGTAGTAAAAGGAATCTAAGCAACCAATTATAGTTTTAAGAAAGGATGATTTTGTATAATGGCGGTAAAGATATGTACCGATTGTGGAGAATCAAACGCCGAAGGCTCGTTAATATGTGTTGTTTGTGGTAGTTCGCTTAAAGATGCAATGATGGAAGGAACTCCAAACGCTGATAAATATTTTCCAGGAAACTCAACGCCTATAAAATGCCAACATTGTAATGAACGTTTGGTCCGAGGATCATTAACATGTAGATATTGTGGAACCGTTGTATCAAAGACGGTAAAAGGTTCTCGTTATTATAATGATCATATTTCCTCGGGGGAAAGCGGAGGATCTACACCTATGGCGACGTTTGGAAGAGGTTGCCTATGGCTCATCCTTGGTACATTAGGATTGTTACTGATCGCCTTTATTACCCAGAGTACGATTAATGTTCCGTGGTTCATATTTATCCCAATCGTTATTCTCGTCTTCTGGATGGCTTCAAAGAAAGGTAAATAATGAGATCAGGTTATTTCGCTTACCTACTCCAAGTGACTCTCTCTCGGGCTTGCCTTTTTTCATCTAACGAGAAATGATAGTCGAATAATACACATTGATGAGCAGGTGCTTAGTGATAAGCTCCCATTATAGTAGACAGTAGAAAAAACAAAAACTTCTACTGCTACTAATGATGGGAGTTTTTCTAATGTCCAAAAGAAGTTTAACCTCTGTTGAAACAAAATTAGATGTCGTACAGCGATGCTTAGGGCTCAAATCAAATCCAACACATGAAGCAAAACAGATAGGTATTAGCCCAAACACGGTTAATGAATGGATAAGAAAATATAAAACAAATGGTTTGGATGGATTAAAGGAATCAAATACATGGAAAACCTATTCACAGGAAACGAAGCTTGCTGCTATTAAAGATAAATTGTCTGGTCATTACTCTTTATCAACCGTAACAAAAAAGTACCATATTTCAAGTACGAGTGTCCTGCGGAAGTGGATTTCCAAGTATAATAGTGAGATAGAATTGAAACCTACTCGTAAAGGAAGAGGGCTATCTCGTATGAATAAAGGACGCAAAACAACATTTGAAGAACGTATTGAAATTGCACAATATACCATCGCTAATGATTTGGATTATCAGAAAGCGATCGAAAAATATGAAGTATCTTATCAGCAAGTGTACGCATGGGTTCGGAAATATCAAGCAGGTAGCGAGGATGCACTCCAGGACAATCGCGGTCGTAATAAGCCTGTAGAGGAACTAGACGAGCAGGAACGTCTTAAGCTACGGATCAAAGAACTAGAAGCTCGGAATGAATACCTGGAGATGGAGAATGCCTTTGCAAAAAAGTTGGCAGAGATCGAGCGACGAAATACACGCTAACCCTTGTTCGACAAGTAACCTTGTATCAAGCGATTCAAGAACTCAACAACGAAAAAGGATATGCGATTACGAAGTTGTGTGCGTTAGCAGGCGTTGCTCGATCTGCCTATTACAAGTGGTTACATTGGAAGCCATCTACCAGAGAACGTGCCATTCTTGCGCTAGCCAAAAAAGTGAAGCGTCATTATGACAAAAGAAAAGGGATCCTTGGTTATCGCCAAATGCGTACTCAGTTAAACCGAAAACTCAAAAAGAAGTACAATAAAAAACGCTATTACCGCATCATGCGTGCGCTTGGACTCCAAGCAGTCATTCGTAGGAAACGACCAAGCTACGTGAAGGCCTCTGAGATCCATGTTGCTGAAAATATTATGAACCGTAACTTTGATGCCCCTTCTCCTAATTCAAAGTGGTGTACAGATGTCACCGAACTGAAGTATGGGAATGGTCGCAAAGCCTATTTAAGCGCCATTATTGATCTCTACGATAACTCCATTGTTTCGTGGGTATTAAGCCATTCCAACAACAATAAACTCGTGATGGATACACTGAAGAAGGCTTACAAGAAGTAAACTGTACCCTATAGAGTAGACACTTTGAAAAAAGTCTACCCTGTAGGGTACTTTTGTTTATAATAAGAAAAAACAGGTCGGAGCGAACTAATATGACAAAGCGATTATTTACTAAAAAAGAA